>JAJXSV010000124.1 GCA_021784375.1 Actinomycetes bacterium
GCGCTTGCCGATGTTCTCGTCTCGCACCAGGTCCTTGAACAGGCGCACGAAGGCCATGGTGGTGGCCACGCTCTGCTGGCCCGAGCCGCGCTTGGTGACGTCGTACACCTTGTCCGGGGGCAGGGCGAGCGGCTTGCTGTGGTTGCGGCGGCGGGGGACCGACCCGCCGAGTTGGCGGCGCAGGTCCATCATGTACTGGTAGTCCGCATTGCCCTCTTCGGGACGGTACAGCGGCGGTGTGTACGGGTGCTCCTCGAGCACCGCGTCCGAGATCGGGATCTCGAGGCGGTCGCGGAACTGCTTGAGGTTGTCGATGGTGAGCTTCTTCATCTGGTGCGTGGCGTTGCGGCCCTCGAACGACGAGCCCAACGTCCAGCCCTTGATGGTCTTGGCGAGGATGACCGTCGGCTGGTTCTTGTGCTCGGTCGCCGCCTTGTAGGCCGCGTACAGCTTGTGGTAGTCGTGCCCACCGCGCTTCAGGTCCCAGATCTGGTCGTCCGTCCAATCGGCGACGAGGTCCTTCGCGCGTGGGTCGCGGCCGAAGAAGTTGTCGCGGACGTACGCGCCGTTCTCCGCCTTGAACGTCTGGTAGTCGCCGTCGACCGTCGTGTTCATGATGTGCAGCAGGGCACCGTCACGGTCCTTGGCGAGCAGCGGATCCCAGTTGCTGCCCCAGATCACCTTGATGACGTTCCAGCCGGCGCCGCGGAAGATCGCCTCCAGCTCCTGGATGATCTTGCCGTTGCCGCGCACGGGGCCGTCGAGTCGCTGCAGGTTGCAGTTGATGACGAACGTGAGGTTGTCGAGGCCCTCGCGGGCAGCGAGGCCGATGGCACCCAACGACTCCGGCTCATCGGTCTCACCGTCGCCGAGGAACGCCCAGACGTGCTGGTCATTGGTGTCCTTGATACCGCGCCCCGCGAGGTAGCGGTTGAAGCGTGCCTGGTAGATGGCGTGATGGGGGCCAAGTCCCATCGACACGGTGGGGAACTGCCAGAAGTCGGGCATGAGCCGGGGGTGCGGATACGACGGGATGCCGCCGCCGGCATGCGAGGCCTCCTGACGGAAGCCGTCGACCTGCTGTTCGCTCAAGCGGCCCTCGACGAAGGCGCGTGCGTACATGCCCGGTGCGGTGTGCCCCTGGAAGAAGACCTGGTCGCCACCGCCCGGGTGGTCCATGCCGCGGAAGAAGTGGTTGAAGCCGACCTCGTAGAGCGAGGCCGAGGATGCGTACGAGGAGATGTGGCCGCCGACGCCGATGCCCGGCCGCTGCGCTCGGTGCACGATCATGGCGGCGTTCCAGCGGATCCAGCGACGGATGCGATGCTCGGCGGCCTCGTCACCGGGGAAGATCGGTTCGTCCTTGGGCGAGATCGTGTTGATGTAGTCGGTCTGGCGGATCGAGGGCAGGCCCACGCTGCGTTCGCGGGCGTGGCGAACGAGTTCGAGCATGAGCTGCCGTGCGCGCCAAGTGCCGTTGTTCTGGATGATCGCGTCGAGCGACGCCTTCCATTCAGCGGTCTCCTCGGGGTCCTTGTCGAAGTACTGCGACGGGAGATCGTCCACGAAGTACGGATCGGCCATTGGGTCACCCTTCCTCTCGCGCTTCACGTCGAGGTGACGACGCGGTTCACGCAACGGGGGTCATTGTCCCCTATCGCGTTATCCGAATGAAACAGGGCCAGCGCTTGCCTTTGCGGTGGCCGTCGTGTGGACTGCTCCTGCACGAACGTCGAGAGAAGGGCAAGGTAGGTGCCGACTGCGGCCGTTAACGCGGAGGCATTGCGCGGAATGCTCACGAAGTTGGGCATCAAGCCCGGGATGACCGTGCAGGTGATTGGGGATGACGTCGACAGCGACGAGTCCTTCAACGAAGCCGCTGCGATGCTGACCGGTACTGCCCTGGTGGACTACGACTACGAGGATGTCGTCGACGCGGTGCTCCTCTGGCATCGCGAGGACGACGGCGATCTCGTGGACGCACTCGTCGATGCTGTGGTGCCGCTCACGGAGGATGGCGTCATCGTCCTGCTGACTCCGAAGCCGGGGCGTGCCGGTCATGTGCCGGCTGATGAGATCGCGGAGGCCGTCCCCACTGCGGGCCTGCAGGCGACCTCGACGGTGAGTGCCGCTGTGAACTGGCAGGGCACGCGCCTGGTGACACCCAAGGGCCCACGCCGCTGAAGTTCATGCGGCCGCCGAATTCGGTTAGCCTTCGCGTCTGCCACGCTGAAGCGTGGGTTCCGGGCGTGTAGCTCAGTTGGTTAGAGCTCTGGTCTTACAAACCAGCGGTCGGGGGTTCGAGTCCCTCCGCGCCCACCCGGTGTGACGTCGCCCCCCTGCACTTCCCGCCGTTTCCTGCGCCTTCAACCCCACTTCCCGCCAAGAAAGGCGCGTTTTCAGCCGGGAACTGGGGTTGAAATCGCAGATGCGAGCGGGAAGTGGGATGGCGCGCCTACCCTGCGGACATGACGAACGTGGGCGATCTCATTGCTGCCTTCGACGAATGGTTCCCCCCGGAGTTGGCCGAGGACTGGGATGCCGTCGGGCTCCTCACCGGGCGCCGCACTGCGCCCGTCTCCGCCGCCGCTCTGGCTGTCGAATTGACGGACGCCACGCTCGCCTGGGCCATCGACGAGGGCGCGCAAGTCCTCTTCGTGCACCACCCGCTCTACCTGCGTGGCACCAGCAACGTCGATGGTGACAGTCCGCGGGGCGGCCTCGTGCAGCGCGCGATCGAAGCGGGGCTTGCGATCTTCGTGGCCCACACCAATGCCGACCATGCGCGCCCGGGCGTCTCCGATGCGCTGGCGGAGGCGGTCGGCCTGATCGAGACGCGGCCCATCCGCCGTCACATCACCGATCCGCATGTCGGTACCGGCCGATACGGGTCCCTCGAAGCGCCCACGACACTGGCCGAATTCGTGGGTCGTGTCGCGTGGGCGTTGCCCAAGACGCACTCCGGCGTGCGCTGGGCCGGAGAGCCGGACCGCCGCATCGTGCGGGTAGCCGTTTGCGCCGGCGCAGGCGCCGACCTGCTCGACGAGATCGAAGCGGACGTCTTCGTGACGAGTGACCTGCGACATCACGCAGCGCTCGACTACCTGGCCAGTCAGCGCGCATCACTGATCGACATCCCGCACGCGGCGGCGGAGTGGCTGTGGCTGGCACCCCTCGCGCAGCGGCTGCAAGCCCGCTACGCGAACCTGTCGACGGTCGTGTGTCCGCTGGTCACGGACCCTTGGAGCGGCCATCACCCGTAGTGCCGCGCACTACGACAGAATGTGCGCGTGGCAACCGCTGATCCGTTCGCTCAATTGCGCCTGCTCGACCTGCAGGCTGCCGACACCCACCTCGACCAGGTGGCGCATCGTCGCGCCAACCTCTCCGAGGTCGCCCGACTGCGTGAATGCGAGTTGGCGCTGCAGCGCGTGCGACGGTTCATCGTTGCCGGCGAGACCGAGGTCTCCGACCGCGAGCGTGAGGCCCGCAAGATGGAGAACGACGTCGAGCAGGTCAGGATGCGTGCCGGCAAGGACGAGGCCCTCCTGCTTTCGGGCACCGTCTCCAACCCCAAGCAGTTGGAGGACCTCACGCATGAGGTCGCATCGCTCAAGCGCCGTCAGGAGGCACTCGAGGACGACGAACTCGCGTTGATGCAGCAGATCGAGGACGCCAAGAACTCCCTCGCCGTGCATCAGGCGGAGCGGGCGCGCCTCGACGTGGAACTCATCGAGGCGCGCGACGCATTGGCGGAGATCGAGCACGAACTCGACAACGAGCAGGCGGATGCCGCGACGCACCGCGCGCACATCGCCACCGAGATCCCCGCGGACCTGCTGCGCGCCTATGAGAAGAGCCGGGCGGAGAACGGTGGCGTGGGTGCGGCCATGCTGCAGCACGGCCGCTGCGGCGGGTGCCGACTGCAGATCAACCCCAACGAGCTCGCGCGCATCAAGGCGGCGCCCTCGAACGAGGTGCTGCGCTGCGATGAATGCCGGCGCATCCTGGTTCGCACGGGCGAGTCGGGCCTGTGAGCCCGCGCTATCTCGTCATAGAGGCCGACGGGGGAGCACGAGGCAACCCCGGGCCGGCGGCCTACGGCTGCGTCATGCGCGACGGTGCCAGCGGGAGGCTGCTGGCGGAACGCGCCGACTACCTCGGCCTGACGACGAACAACGTGGCCGAGTACACCGGTCTGCTCACCGGTCTCCTGCTGTGCGCGACCCTCGGCGACGTGCGCGTGGACGTGCGGATGGATTCGAAGCTTGTCGTCGAGCAGATGACCGGCGGGTGGAAGATCAAACACGAGAACATGCGCGCGCTGGCGGCCAAGGCGCGCGCGGCAATCAACCCCTCACTCGTGCGCTACCAATGGATCCCGCGGGCACAGAACAAGGACGCAGATCGCCTGGTGAACGAATCACTCGATGCGGTCCTGGCCGGAGGAACCGGACTGATCGTGCGGGATTTCTCCTGATCGGAGCGTCGGAAGTGGTGGCCGTGGAGCGGCCGTGGACCACCAGGTTGGATGCCGGTGGCGGGCTGCGGGTGCGGTGACATGAGCCGGCGCAAGCGTTGCCAAATCGATGGCGATTGCGCCCTTGTGACACGCGCGAGCGCAGGCGTATAAAGAGCGCACGGTTCCCGTGGCACCGCGCGTTCGATTGCGTGTTGGCTGGGTCACTTCGGTGATCCCCTTCCCGTCGATTGGCGGCGAGTCCTCGATTCCGGCGCAAGCCGTTGTCCGGGAGCCGGGGGCCCGCACGCTGGAGCTGTGCGGGCCCCACATGCTTGTGCAGGACAATGCCTGCAAATGCAAGGGCGTGGTTCGTTGCCTGCCCGTGCGCCCCGCGCTACGGTGACGCGACGGCAACCACGACGGCGAGGGGCTCGTTTTGAGCACGTATTCCATGCGCATGCGCGATGTCCCGCTCGAGCCGTATTTCCAGCGCTACATGGACAGCCGTCCGCTGGCTCCGGCACGCGGCGAGATGTTCACACGCCCCGACACCCTGCAACCGACCGCCGAGTTCTTCGCGGCCCTGAAGACTGCCGAGCACGTGAAGATCCTGGCCTGGCTGCTGAAGGTCGCGGACGAGGTCTTCGAGGCGTCCGGTGTGCAATCGTCCATCAACGTCGATCCCGCGATCCTCTCCACCGAGCGCGGCCGCAACGAGTTCCTGCGCATGGCGTCGTCCACCAAGAACCCGGTGACCTTCGAGTTCGGCCCGGAAGCGCAGGAATGGCCATTCGAGGCCGCCAATCGCCTGTTTGCACAGATCCGCGACCGGGGCCACGAATCGGCACTCGACAACTTCGGCAAGGACGAGCCCGATCACGACATGCTGCACGCGCTGCAGTTCGACACCATCAAGATCGCAGGCGCGGCATCTGCTGCCATCGACTGGAGCGCGGAGGCGCAGGAGCGCATGGAGGCGCTGTTCCACGCCATCACCGACGCCGGCAAGCAGCATGTGGTGCAGGGCGTGGAGTCGCAGTCCGCGTTCCGCTGGCTGCAGGAGGTCGGCTTCTCCACCTTCCAGGGCTTCTGGTTCAGCATTCCGCAACCCGCCTCGGCGATCACCCACAAGCACTGAACAACCCGACCCGGCGCGTCGACGCCGGCCGGGCGGGTACCCCATACTTGGCGCGGATGAGTTGCCCGGGTGACCGCGGCGGCCGCAGCGATGCGGGCGTCGAGGAAAGTCCGGGCTCCGCAGAGCAGGGTGATGGTTAACGGCCACCCGGGGTGACCCGAGGGACAGTGCCACAGAAAGCAGACCGCCGCGAGCAATCGCGGTAAGGGTGAAACGGCGGTGTAAGAGACCGCCAGCGTCGCAGGTGACTGCGACGGCTCGGCAAACCCCACCCGGAGCTAGGTCAAGAGGCTGCCGAAAGGCAGCTGCGCGACAGGGTTGCTCGCCCTCAGTCGCGGGTAGACCGCACGACGACGTCGGCAACGGCGGCGCAAGAGAGATGGTCACCGAAGGCGCGCAAGCGCCGGAACAGAACCCGGCTTACAGGGCAACTCATCCACGCTTTGCGGCCGAGCGCGGCCGGCGCCCGCCCCCGGGCCCCGGCCTCGGTTCAGCTACTTCGTGACGTCGCACCCGAACGTGCCACGCAACACCACGACGGCATGCGGGGCGGCGACCTCGTCGCGGAACACCACGCCGAGGAGTGCGAGTCTCACCAGTGCCGGACAGGTGCGGCCGAGCACGACCTGGGTCGCGGACGTGAGTTGCTCGAGTGTCGGGTCCTCGAGCGCCTCTCCGAGTTCGTCGGCGTAGAGACCGACGACGACGTCCTGCAGCAGTTCCTGGGCCTTCGCAGTGCGGAGCGCTGCCTTGAGGATGGCGCCTTGCGCATGCGCCG
>JAJXSV010000125.1 GCA_021784375.1 Actinomycetes bacterium
CACCTTGATGCGTTCGTGCAGGGCCGCCTCATCGTCAGCTGGGAGGATCGCCACTGTCTCCTGCGCGATCAGGGGCCCGGTGTCGACTCCGGCATCGATGAGGTGGACAGTGCTCCCGGTCTCCGGGGCAGCCGCCGCGAGTGCGTCACGCACGGCATGTGCCCCCGGGAAACTGGGAAGCAGCGCCGGATGGGTGTTGATGATTCGATCGGGGAACTCCGCGAGCGTGTTCCCGCCGAGGATGCGCATGAAGCCGGCGGAGACGACGAGCTGGGGCTTGAACTCCGCGATCGATGCAGCGAGTGCGATGTCCCACTCCTCGCGGTCCGCGAAGTTGCCGGGCTCGACGACCCGCACGTCCACGCCGGACCTATCGGCGATCTCGATGGCCCCGGCGCGCGGATTGTCGGTGACGAGTGCAACGATCTCGTAGTCGGCGCCACGCGCTTCGAGCAGGGCGTGGAACAGCGAGCCGGTCCCGGAGGCCAGGACCACGACGCGCAGGGACATGCGCGAAGTCTAGTTTGCGGCCACTTCCCCATCGGCCGGGGCGCTTGCCCGGTGCTCGCGGATGAGGTGCACACACGCCTCCAGCGCGAACGCGCCGAGCAGCCAGCCACCGCATGCCACGCCGGTCTGCCACCACACCGTGCCCAGTTGGGCGAGGCGTCCCGGGCCGAAGCCGCCGGCCCCGGCCAGTCCGAGCAGTGCGCCCGCCAGTGCGCCGCCCACGACGACGAGCCCTCGGTGGACGAGCGAGCGATCGCCCCGCATCTGCCAGACCGCCGTGGCAGCCGCGAGGAACGCCACTGCAGACAGCGCAGCAGCCGACCTCGGCAGGTGGGCCGGTATGAGCGCCAGGAGCGGCACGGGAGGCAGGGCCCCCATGCTCACCGCGGAGAGTGAGACATGCGTTCCCGCACCCACCGCGAAGCCACTGCCGACGAGGGTGGCGGCAACCCACAGCAGCGCCGTGGGGACGAACACCAGGCACAGGCCCAGCACCTGCAGGCTGGATGTGCTGTCGGCGGATACAGCCGAGAGCACATCACCGAATGCGGAGTGGTGCGCCACTCCCAGAACAAGCAGCACGAGCAGCGAGCCGGCTCCGACGATGGCGATGAACGAGCGCAGGGCCCGACCGATCATGACCACATGCGGGGGCCGCGGCAGGGCCAGTTCCCTGTCCACGCCCCAGCCGAAGCCGACCAGCGCCACCAGCGCCGCACCGAGCAGATTGTGCGTGAGGGCCTGGCTGGCACCGTCCGAGACAGCGGCGATGACGAGCATCTGGGCTGAGATAGCGGCAGCGACGGCGAATCCGAACGGTTGCAGCAGGTGGGAGATACGCTCCCCCGCCACCGCGGACACCAGCCAACGACCGGCCCGCCGCTGGAACAGCACGATCACCACGGTGCCGAGCAACGGTGGCAGCGAGAGCGTCGCGCCCTGCCAGCGGAGGCTGCCGCCGTTGGCAAGCAGCCAGCTCGCGGCGGACGCCCGCATGACATCGCCGAACCGGCCCGAACCCAACGGCGCGAACACCCAGGTGCCGAGCACCACAGCCCCCACGATGAGCAGCGACATGGCCGCTGCCCACACGCCGGCAACCAGCCCCGCAACCGGACCCGGCCAGATGGTGGCACCCGGCTCCGGCACGCGGGCGACTTCACCGAGCAGGCGCTCCCGCACGCCGGGGCGCTTGTGTGGCAACGGCACCACGTTGTCGCGCGCTCGCGCAGCGTCCGATTCGCGCAGGGCCATGGTCCAATGCTCCCATTCGCAGCTTGCGATCGGCGCACGAACACACCGTGCGAAAGGTCAATGCCGGCAAGCGCATTCGCGCGAGGCGAGGACACCACGAGGGTGCCGACAACGGATCGTCGCCGGCACCCTCGTCAGGATTCGCTAGAGCGCGCTCACGATCTCGCGCATGATGCGGGCGGTCTCGGATGGTGTCTTGCCGACCCTCACACCCGCCGCCTCCAGTGCCACCTTCTTGGCCTCGGCAGTGCCGGCGGAGCCGGAGACGATGGCGCCCGCATGGCCCATGGTCTTGCCCTCGGGCGCGGTAAAGCCCGCGACATAGCCGACGACGGGCTTCGTCACGTGCTCCTTGATGTACGCAGCAGCCCGTTCCTCGGCATCGCCACCGATCTCACCGATCATGACGATGGCCGCGGTGTCGGGGTCGGCCTCGAAGGCGGCGAGGCAGTCGATGTGCGTGGTGCCGACGATGGGGTCGCCGCCGATGCCGACGCAGGTCGTGAAGCCGAGGTCACGCAACTCGTACATCATCTGGTAGGTCAGCGTGCCCGACTTCGACACCAGGCCGATGCGGCCCTTCTTCGTGATGTCCGAAGGCGTGATACCGGCATTCGACACCTCGGGGCTGATGATGCCGGGGCAGTTGGGGCCGATGATGCGGCTCGTGCCCTTGTCCTGGCAGTACTGGAAGAAGCTCGCGGTGTCGGCCACCGGGATGCCCTCGGTGATGACGACGATCAGCGGGATCTCGGCGTCGATGGCCTGGACGACGGCCGCCTTGGCGAACTTCGGGGGCACGAACACGACGGACACGTTGGCACCGGTTGCGGCCACCGCTTCCTCGCAGCTGTTGAACACCGGGATGCCGTCGAGTTCCTGGCCGCCCTTGCCCGGCGTCACACCGGCCACGATGTTCGAGCCACCTGCCACCATGCGTCGCGTGTGCTTGGAGCCCTCGGAGCCCGTCATGCCCTGCACGAGGATCTTGCTGTTGGCATCAAGGAAGATCGTCATGTCAGGCACCCGCCGCCAGTTGGGCCACGCGGCGCGCGGCTTGGTCCATGGTCTCCACGCGTTCCACGATGGAGAGCCCTGATTCATCGAGGATCCTGCGACCCTCGACCGCATTGTTGCCGTCGATGCGGCAGACCAGCGGCTTCGTCACCTTCTCGCCCCGCGACTCAAGCAGTGCAATGGCCTGGATGATGCCGTTCGCCACCGCATCGCACGCCGTGATGCCGCCGAAGACGTTGACGAACACCGCCTTCACGTCAGGATCATTGAGCACGATGTCGAGGCCGTTGGCCATGACCTGCGCGCTTGCGCCACCGCCGATGTCCAGGAAGTTCGCGGGCTTCACGCCGCCGAACTCCTCACCCGCGTAGGCGACGACGTCGAGGGTCGACATGACGAGGCCGGCGCCGTTGCCGATGATCCCCACCTGTCCCTCGAGCTTCACGTAGTTGAGGTCGAGTTCCTTGGCCCGCAGCTCGATGGGATCGGTCGCGGCCACATCGATGAAGGCCTCGTGCGAGGGGTGACGGAACGCGGCGTTGTCGTCGAGCGTCACCTTGCCGTCGATGGCGAGTAGGCGCCCATCCTTCGTCTGCACCAGTGGGTTCACCTCGACGAGGGTCGCGTCCTCCTCGATGAGCACCTTCCACAGGCTCTGCAGCACCTCGATGACCTGGCTGCGGATCCCGACCGGGAAGCGCGCGGCGTCCACGATCTCGGCCGCCTTGGCCGCGTCGCAGCCGACGAGCGCGTCGACGCGGATGCGCGCCAGGGCCTCGGGCTTGGTTCGCGCCACCTCCTCGATGTCCATGCCGCCCTCGACGCTCGCCATGGCGAGGTAGGCGCGATTGGCGCGATCGAGCAGGAAGGACACGTAGTACTCGGAGCCGATGTCAACTGCGCCGGTGATGAGCACGCGGTGCACGGTGTGGCCCTTGATGTCCATGCCGAGGATGGCGGTGGCCTTCTCGCGGGCATCTTCCGCGTCCTGGGCCAACTTGACGCCTCCGGCCTTGCCGCGTCCACCCGTCTTCACCTGGGCCTTGACGACGGACATGCCGCCGATCTTCGCGGCAGCCGCGAAGGCCTCCTCCGGGGTGTCCGCCGTGAAGGCGGCGATGACGGGAACGCCGTGCGCGTCGAAGAGTTCGCGCGCCTGGTACTCGTACAGATCCATTGGTCTCCAACTCGTCGGGGCAACCCTAACCGCGAGGCCATGCCGGTCCCACGGCCACCCCGTCAGCGGGCGGTGAACGTTCGGTTCGACCGGGGCAACGGGCCCGGAAGTGGCCGATGTCACCCCCGTTGACCGACGCGAGGGGCGAACTCGGCCATCCCCCCCCGGTGTGCAAGTACCGTCGTTCCCATGGCAAATACGAGCCCCGGCTACTCCATCATCATCCGCGCCCACGTCTCCCCGTCAGTCCACGCCAGCGGCGCGGTGGTGGCGGCCATCGCCCAGGCAGGTGCCGTCGTGACCGCCCTGGACATGGTGGATCCCACCCCCGGTCGTGTCACCCTCGACATCAGTTGCGACGCGCGCGATGCCGAGCACGTGAACATCGTCCGCGCCGCTCTGGACGCGCTCGATGGCTGCGAGGTGGACAAGGTGAGCGATCGCACCTTCCTCACGCACATCGGTGGCAAGCTCGAGGTCCAGGTCAAGGTGCCGCTGCGGAACCGCGACGATCTCGCGCGCGCCTACACACCGGGCGTGGCACGGGTGTGCATGGCGATCCACAACAACCCCGACACCGTGCGCAATCTCACCATCAAGCGCAACACGGTGGCCGTCGTCACCGACGGCACCGCCGTGCTCGGGTTGGGCGACATCGGCCCCATGGCCGCCATGCCGGTGATGGAGGGCAAGGCAGCACTGTTCAAGAAGTTCGCGGACGTCGATGCCTGGCCCATCTGCCTCGACACCAAGGACGTCGACGAGATCGTGCGCACCGTGCAGCTCATCGCCCCCGGCTTCGGCGGCATCAACCTGGAGGACATCGCCGCCCCGCGCTGCTTCGAGGTGGAGGCCCGGCTGCGCGAACTCCTCGACATCCCGGTCTTCCACGATGACCAGCACGGCACTGCCATCGTGGTGGTGGCCGCGCTCAAGAACGCATTGCGCATCACCGGCCAACCGATCGCAGACCTCAAGGTCGTCATGGTGGGTGCTGGTGCGGCCGGTCAGGCCGTCGCCAACCTGCTGCACCTCAGCGGCGTCAGGGACATCACGCTGTTCGACAGCAAGGGTGCGATCCACAAGGGCCGCACCGACCTCGATCCCTTCAAGCGGGAGCTCACCGAGTGGACGAATCCGCGCGGCCTCACCGGCTCACTCAAGGAGGGCATTGTCGGTGCCGACATGTTCGTCGGGCTGAGCGCCCCCAACCTGCTGACGGGTGCCGACATCGCCAAGATGAGCAGCACGGCCATCGTCTTCGCGCTGGCGAACCCCGACCCGGAGGTCGACCCCATCGAGGCCGCCAAGCACGCGAAGGTCGTCGCCACCGGTCGCAGTGACTTCCCCAACCAGATCAACAACGTGCTGGCCTTCCCGGGCATCTTCCGTGGACTGCTCGACGCGCACGCACACAAGATCACCGACGACGCGCTGCTGGCCGCCGCCGACGCGATCGCCGGCTGCGTGAGCGACAGCGAGTTGAGCGCGGTGTACATCGTGCCCAGCGTGTTCCACCCGGAGATCGGCAAGCGCGTCGCGGCTGCCGTGAAGGGCGCCGTAGGCGGCGTACACCACATCTGAGAAGCCGCTGACGGCTCCTGTCTTCACGGAATGCGCAGGCATTTTCGTGAAGATAGGAGCCGTCAGCCGTTTGTCGGGATCAGACTTGGGACAGCGTCTCGATGCGCGAATGCGCCCAGGCTGGCGAAGGTCCGGCGAGGCCGCGGTGCGGCCCCCAGAGGAAGGTCGTGGGGTCGGTCGGGAAGCCGTCCTTGCGCACTTCGAGGTGCAGGTGCGGACCCGTGCAATGCCCGGTGCAGCCTACGTTGCCGAGCACCTGGTCGAACTTCACCTCGGCACCCACCTGGACGAGACGCTTCGAGAGGTGCGCGTACCAGATGTCGACGCCGTGGCCCCGCACCACGATGAGGTTCCCGTAGGCCCCGTCGTAGGTGGACGCGACGACCGTGCCGGCGACCACCGAGTGCACCGCCGAGCCGAAGGGCGCGTCGATGTCGATCCCCGTGTGGCGGTTCGACCAGAGTCCGCGCGCGCCGAACCCGACCGCGATGCGACCGTAGGCAGGCGTGGCGAGATGGCGGAGGGCAACCAGGGCGCGGGCCCGCGAGGCCCGACTGGCTGCCGCGGCGCGCTGCTTCATGAGCTCGCTCGTGGTCGCTGTGAGCGTCAGGGCGGTGGCCGCCTGCGCTGCGCGCTCGGAGGCCCCGGGCAGTAGCGCCTGCAGACGTTCGCCCAAGGACGGCAGGGCCGCAGTGGCGGGTAGGGCGACGGCCGCGTCAGAGACGGACTTGGGGATCTCGAGGGCGGCGACGGGGTGCGTCGGCACGGCCGTCATCGCGGCGATCAGCAGTGCGATCGCCCGGGTTCGCTTCCCCACCTAGTACCAGCCGTACCGG
>JAJXSV010000126.1 GCA_021784375.1 Actinomycetes bacterium
TGGCATCGACGTGTTCTCAACCGGCGGCCTGGGCGGCGTGCACCACGGTGCCGAGTCCTCCTTCGACGAGTCCGCGGACCTCGTGGGCATGGCACGCACATCCATCGTGCTCGTGAGCTCCGGCGCCAAGGCCATCCTGGACATCGCCAAGACCCTGGAGCGATTCGAGAGCCTCGGTGTCCCCGTCATCGGCTACCGCACCAACCGCTATCCGGGGTTCTATGTGAGTGACTCCGGTTACGCGGTCTCGACGCGACTCGACACCCCCGAGCAGGTCGCGCAGATGCTCCGAACCCACCGTGGGCTCGGTGCCGAGAGCGGCTTGCTCATCGCCAATCCCATCCCGGCAGCCGACTCGCTGGACGCCGCGGAGCTCGATGTCATCATCCAGCGCGCCTGGGTGGATCTCGAGCGCGACGGCGTGTCCGGCCAGCAGGCCACGCCCTACCTGCTCGACTACATCCGTCGTGCCACCGATGGTCGCAGTCTGGATGCGAACGTCGCCCTCTACTTCAACAACATCCGCCTCGCGGTCGAGATCGCGAAGTCGCTCACGGGTGCCCAGGGCTGATGCTCGGCGTCATCGGCGATCTCGTGCAGGACGTCGTGGTCTGGCAGCGCGAGCAGGCACGTTCCGCCACCGACACCGCATCCGAGATCACGGTGCAGCGCGGTGGGCAGGCAGCCAATGTCGCCGCGTTCGCCGGCCCTCGCCACCCCACCCGCTTCATCGGCTGCGTCGGTGACGACTTCACCGGCGAGGTGCTGTGCCGCAACCTGCGCGAACGGGGCGTGGACGTCCGGACGCAGCAACGGGGGACGACAGGGACCATCGTCGTGATCGTGGGGCTAGACGGTGAGCGCGCGATGTACCCGTCTCGCGGCGCCTCGGCCCTGCTCGACACCGTTGAACCGGCATGGCTCGACGGTGTCGACCTGTTGCACGTGCCCGCGTACGGCCTGTTCGGAGGCACCACCCCGGAGGCCGTCATGGCAGCCATCCGGCAGGTGCGGCGCAACGGAGGTGCGGTGTCCATCGACGTCTCGTCCGCGGGGCTCATCGCGGCCGTCGGCGCGCCTGCCTTCCTCGCGGTCCTCGAACGGTGCGCCCCGGACCTCGTCTCCGCCAACCGCGATGAGTGCCTGCTGCTCGGTCTTGCCGACGGACACCTCCCCGGCCCCAACCTGCATCGTCTCGGTGGCGCCATCCTCCTGGCCCGAGCCGGCGCGGGCCCGACGCATGCCTTCCGAGCCGGTGAGATGGTCGCGGAGGTGCCGGTGCCGCCGGTCCCCGGCGTCCGTGACCTCACGGGCGCGGGCGACGCCTTCATGGCCGGGTTCCTCGTGGACTACCTCGGGCGCGGATGGGAACCCGTGGCCAACGTCGAGGCGGCGCACGCGCTGGCCCGACGCGTGATCGTCCATGCCGGGGCAAGTGAGCAGTGACCCCTGCGTGCCGCGGCTGGCGTTGGCGCCGTCCGGCGATCAGGTACTGATCAGGGGTAGCGCGACCGTGAAGCGGGCGCCCCTGCCCGAACCGCTGCTGCTCGCAGTGATGGTGCCGCCGTGTGCCTGCACGATGGCGCGGGCGATGGTGAGACCCAATCCGCTGCCACTGCCGTCGGCGTTCACCCGCGAGACGTCGACGCGGTGCAGGCGCTCGAACACCGACTCGAGCTGGTCGTGCGGGATGCCCTCACCGTCGTCGGTGACGGTCACCACGAAGCGCTCGCCGAGTTCCCTGCCCTCCACGTCGATTCGCCCGCCGACCGGGGTGTGGCGCAACGCGTTGTCGAGCAGGTTCGCGAACACCTGCTGCAGGCGGATCGCGTCCCCATTGATGCGGCAGCCCTCGGCGCACACCTGGAGGTGGAGCAGCACCCCCTTGGCCTCGGACCGGGGCACGGCCGCCTGCACCGCCGCGTGCACGGCGTCGCATCCGTCCATCGGCACCAGCTCGATCTGCTGGCCCTCCGCGCGGGCGACCACACGGATGTCGTCGGCGAGGCGGGGGAGGCGCCCGATCTGGTGCCGCATGGTGTCCCAGGCGGCGGCGTCCGGCGCGATGACGCCGTCCTCCATCCCGTCGATGTACGCCTGCAGGGTGGCCAGCGGCGTGCGCACCTCGTGGGCCAGGTCGGCGAGCATGCGGGTTCGTGTGCGGCCGGCGGCGGCGAGGCGTTGCGCCATGCCTTCGAAGGACGAGGCAAGGTCGTCGAGCTCGACGCTGAATGCGGCAGTCGGGATGTCGACGTCGTAGAGGCCCGCGGCGACGTCATGCGTGGCCTGCGCGAGTTGCTCGATGGGCGCAGCAATGCGCCGGACCAGGTACCAGGACACGATGCCGGCGGCCACCAGCGACATCACCACACCGAGCATGACCGCGATGCCCATGGCCGACTGGAATGCCGCCTCGGCATGGGTCGCTACCTGGCTGTGGGTGACCCCGGCCTGCATGAGGTGCAGGTGGAAGAGCCGCGGCGCGAGGAGGGCGGCGGCGATGACCGGCGTGATCGCGCCGACGGCCACGACGAGGACCTGCGCCAGCATGAGTCGCGTGGCCAGTCGCGGGACGTCTACCCGCCTCATCCCGAGACCAGGCCGTAGCCGACACCGCGCACGGTGCGGATGAAGCGCGATTGCTCCGCGGTGTCGCTCAACTTCGTCCGCAGGTGGCCGATGTGCACGTCAACCACATGCTCGTCGCCGTACCAGCCCGGTCCCCACACCTCATCGATGAGTTGGCGGCGCGAGAAGGCGAGACGCGGGTGGGCAGCCAGCGCGGCGAGCAGGTCGAACTCGGTTCGGGTGAGTTCCACCAACTGGTCGTCTACGAGGACATCACGGGAGCCGGTATCCACGGTGAGTGCACCGACCTGGTACACGGGGGCCGTGACCGGGGTCGCCTCCTCTGCGGACGTCGCAGCGCTGCGTGGGCGACGCAGCATGGCACGCACCCTGGCCACCAACTCCCGCGGGGAGAAGGGCTTGACGAGGTAGTCGTCGGCTCCGACGGCGAGCCCGACGAGCTTGTCCACCTCCTCGTCGCGAGCAGTGAGCATGATGATGTAGGCATCGGTGAACGCGCGGACGCGCTTGCACACCTCCAGGCCATCGAATCCCGGCAGCATGATGTCGAGCACGATGACATCGGGATCGTGAAGGCGTGCGGCTTCGACGGCGTCGGGCCCGGAGTGCGCCATGGTGACGGCGAAGCCTTCGCGGTCGAGGTAGCTGCGCACCACGTTGGCCATGGGCACCTCGTCGTCGACGACGAGCACGCGCTCACCCATGGCCAACTGCTCCCTCAACGTTCCAGGTTCCGACGCATCTCCGCATACTGCTCCGCGGTGATCTCGCCGCTCGCATAGCGTCGGTCCAGTATGGCCCGCGCAGACTCGGGGCTGGGAGCGGCAGACGCACCGAGCGCTGGGGCGGAGCCGTGGCCGGGATCAGGACGGGTCACCCGGTTCACCAACCACACGCCCAAGCCGATGATCGGCAGCCACACAATGAGCATCATGAACGCCATCCCCAATCCGCCGCCCCACCAGCCGCTGTATCCGTTCCAGGTCCCGTCACTCCACCATGCCATCATCGCCGTCTCCTCTATCGTCGGTTCCGCGCAATCCCATGGTGCGAGCTCGGAATGAATTATCCCGTCAGGTTCCGTGAAGGTTTGGTGAAGGCCGGAACCCGCTCGATTCCTTCAGGGAGCCTCCACGACTGCTGGGTCGGTAAGGCATCCCCGGCGTGACCCCTGGGCATGACCGCGGTCGCGTGTCAGGCAAGCACCACCGCCACGCCGAGCGCCATGAGCACGGTCCCGGTGATCGCCTGGAGCCAGAACGTGACGCGCGGGCCGGACATGAACTCACGTCCCCTCTCCACCGCCCAGACGAACAGCAGGTACCAGGCGGCCGTCGTCCCCGCCCAGGTCGCACCGAGCAGCACGCTGCTTGCGAACACGTGGCCGGAGGGCGTGATGAACTGGGGAATGAGGGAGATCGCGAACACGCCCGCCTTGGGATTGCCGAGGTTCGTGAGCAGGCCCGCGAAGTAGGCGCCGCGAGCCGCGGGCACGACCCTGGCGTTGCCAACGCCATGGCCGGCGATTGACCGCCAGCTGTTCGCGCCGAGGACGAAGAGCACGAAGGCGCCGCAGACGCGCAGTAGCAGGTATGAGCGCGGGTTCGCGAGCAGTGCGGCAGACAGTCCAGCGGCCGCCAGGGTGCTCCAGAGCATGAGCCCGGTCGCCGTCCCTGCGATGCTCGTCCAGGCGGCGCGACGTCCCCGCGTGAGCACCTGCCGCAGCATGAGCGCCTGCCCAGCGCCCGGCAGCATGGCGAGCAGGAACGCCGTGACGATGAAGGCGGGCAGGTTCGTCGGCATCGGTGCTCCTTCTGCTAGACCAAGGGTGCCCGCGAACGGGCAATTAGAGAATCGCAGGAGATGATGCTTCATACTAAGAATTGTGAAGAATGCTGTACCTGACCAACTGCGCCTGCTGGCACTCATCCACCGCCACGGAACCCTCGTCGCCGCCAGTCAGGCGCTGGGCGTCACCGCGGCGGCCGTCACGCAGCGCCTGGCCGCGGCGGAGAGCGACTGGGGCGCGCAGCTGGTGGCGCGGACCACCCGTGGCGCGAGCCTCACGCCTGCAGGAGCGGTGCTCGCGCCGTTCGGCGAGGCAGTGGACCAGTACGCGGTCGCCGCCGAGTCCGCCTTCGCATCGTTCCTCGGCATCGCGGCGCGCCGACTTCGCATCGGATCGGTCCCCGCGGTGGCGATGCAACTGCTCCCCCCGGCGCTCACCGCGCTCCGCTTCCAGGAGCCCGATGCAGACGTGTCGGTCATGGACATCGCTTCGGAGGAGGCCATCGACGCCGTCGCCCGTGGACAGTTCGACCTCGCAGTGTTCGCGTCCTGGTCCGGGGCACCGCCGACGCGCCCCGGGGTGCGCGTGACCCGCCTGCTGGACGATCCCATGGTGGTCGTCCTGCCCGACGACCATCCGTTGGCCGTGAGCAGGGCCGTGGACGTCCGGTTGGCGCAACTTCGGGACGAGCGGTGGGTGCTCATCCACGCTGGTCACGCGGCGCGCGCCCAGTTCGACGAGGCTGCCCGCCGCAAGGGGTTCGAGCCCATCGTGCGCTTCGAAACCGCGTCCTACGACGTGGCGCAGGCGCTCGTGAGCACCGGGATCGGCGTCGCGCTCGTCTCCCGGCTCGCGTTCACCCCACTCAGTGGCAATGTGGCCAAGGCACTCAGGCAACCTGCGCTGCGGCGCACCATCTACGCCGTCACGCAAGCGGATCCCGCGTTGAACGCCTTGGCCGCGCGCCTCGTACGCCTGATCCTGGAGGTGGCGCAGGAACGGGTTGCAACCTGGACCGCCGAGGGTGGGTCCCGCAGCGCTGCGGCGGCGAGGGCCCACGACCGACCAGCGGTCCGCATCCGCTAGCGGTGCCTCGTCTCCAGCCCGCTCAGCCCGCCAGCCGTAGCAGTTCCTCGGCGCAACGCTGGTCCGTCACGAGCCGATGCACGAGCCCGCTGCGCAGGGCCGCCGCGACGCCCTGCGCCTTGGTCGGACCGCCGGCAACGGCGATCACATCCGGTACCCGTCGAAGTTGCTCCCAGTCGATGGCGATGAGCCGCGATTGCAGTTCCTCCATCACCACCTGCCCGCCTGCCTCATCGATGAGGCAGGCGCAGGTGTCCGCCACCACGCCGGCCCGGCGGACGCGTCGACGCAGATCCGGGGGCAGGGCATCGGCGAGTGCACTCCGCTGCGGCTGCCAGGAGCCGATGCCGACAACCGCGCGGGTGACATTGCGGAACTGCTTGAGGGTGCGCCGGATCTGCGGCTCCGCGCGCAGTGCGCTCGCTGCGGCAGCCCCGTCCAGCACCATGGGGACGCTCAATGGGAACACGCTGCCGCGTGCGCTCTCCGCCAATTGGCGCACCAGCTCGAGCGAGTTGACGTTGAGGTCGTTGGTCACGGCGCCCACCAACTGCACGACGCTGCACTGTGGCAACTGTGGCAGGGCGCCGACCATGGCATGCAACGTGCGGCCCCAGGAGATGCCGAGCACGTCGGTCGCGGAGATCGAGTCCCCGAGCAGGGCTGCGCAGGCGCGGCCCATCTGCGCACTCGTGAACTCGTCTGAAGGGTCCAGGTCGCGCACCACCACGGCCTGGCGGATGCCGAAGGCCCCCGCGACCTCTGCGGCCAGCCCGATGTCCAGCTCGGCGGGTACCTCGATGGTGATGCGCACCAGGCCATCGCGCCGGGCAGTGTCGATGAGCCTGGATACCTTGAAGCGGGACAGGCCGAGTTCGTCGGCGATGTCGCTCTTG
>JAJXSV010000127.1 GCA_021784375.1 Actinomycetes bacterium
CAATGCGGCATACGACATCGGCTTCCTCAAGGGCGCAGCCGCAGTCCTGCAGCAGTCATGGCCGGAACCTCGCGTGGTCGACACCGTGCGAATGGCCCGTGCCGCTCTCCCGTCAGGGGAGGTCCCTAATCGCAAACTCGCCACCTTGGCCCAACACTTTGCGGCGCCCGTCTCCCCCAGCCATCGTGCCCTGGATGATGCCCGCGCCACCGTGCATGTCTTCCACTGCCTGCTTGAACGGCTGGCCGGTGCCGGTGTCACACGACTCGAGGACCTCCTGCAACTGGGACCCCGCATCGCCGCGCGCCGGGGAGCCAAGCGCTCCCTGGCCGATCAGCTGCCCCATTCCACCGGCGTCTACATTTTCGAGGACGCGCAGGGCAAGCCGCTCTATATCGGCAAGTCACAGGATGTTGCCGCACGCGTTCGCAACTACTTCGGAGCAGCGGAGACGCGCGACCGCATGGAACGCATGCTCGACCTCACGGTCTCGGTGCGAGCCATCCCCTGCGAGACCGACTTCGAGGCTCTGGTGCGGGAACACCGACTGCTGGTTGCGCACAAGCCACCCTTCAATCGCACCGGCGTTCGCCCCGAACGCCATGTCTGGCTTCGCCTCACCAAGGAGGCCTTCCCCCGCCTCTCCCTCGTGCGCGAGCGCCACGTCGAGAAGGGTCTGCTGCACCTCGGGCCCTTCTCCTCGCGCGCCGATGCGGAGGCGGCTCGGGAATGCATCGCCTCCTTCGTCCCCATCCGCACCTGTCAGGACGCCATCACCATCCGCAAGCCCCGCTCCGCCTGCGCACTCGCGGACATGGGCCGCTGCGTAGCGCCCTGCGACCATCGCGTGGATCGCGAGGCTTACGCGGCGGTCGTGGCGGCGGTCATCGAGCTCTGCAACGGCGACGGCCTGGCACTGGCCCAGGCCCTCGAGGCACGTCAAATGCAGCTCTCGCAACAGGAGCGCTTCGAAGAGGCCGCCGTGGTGCGCGACCGACTACTCGCCTTCATCCAAGGCAACACCCGGCGCCAGCGCTTCGAACTGCTGCTCGCCAGCGATCAACTGGTGGCCTGTCGCCGGGAGCAGAAGGGCTGGGAGGTCCATGTGATCCGCCGCGGGCGTCTGGCTGCCGCGGGCCTGGTCCACGATGGCGCCAACCACCATCAGGCAGTGGCCGCACTGATTGCGGTTGCCGAGGAGGTTCCGGAGCGCGCTTCCCTGACCGCCTCAGATGTGCGGGAGGCGAATCTGCTGTGGTCCTGGTTGGAGAAGGACGGGGTGCGGCTCATCGCTGGCGAGCTGCGCACTGCGCTGCCCTCGATGGAGCCGTTGCGCTTGCGCTTCGCCAAAGCGATCGAAGCCCGGGAGCGGGCACACCTGCTGCGCGAGCAGGAACAGCGCCAGGAGTTCTTCCATCGCCGCGCCGGTGGAGCACGCACCTAGTCCGCGACAAGGCAATCAGCGCGGACTGAAGGCAATCCACTCGTCGAGTTTGCGACTGCCCGCACCACTCGCCAACAGGGGTCGCAGTGCGGCCAGATGCACTGCCACAGCTCCCTGCAGATCGGACGCCGCTTCGCCCTCTGCCGCCCGCACGGCCACCATGGCGGCGGCGGCGTTGAGCAGCACCGCATCGGCCACCGCGGCCAACGAGCCCGTGGTCTCACCTTGCAGTACGCGTCGCGCGACGTCGGCGTTGAATGCCGCATCGCCACCGCGCAGGGAACCCGCGTCATACTGCGGGATGCCCAGTTGCTGCGGATCGAGACGCACCGGCGCGTCCAGCCAGGTGCTCCAGATAGTGCTGGGCACGAAGATGGAGAGTTCATCCAGGCCGTCGTCGCCGCGAACCACCAGGGCCGAAGTGCCACGCAGTCGCAGAGCGTCGGCAACCAGCGCGGCCCGTTGTGGATCGGGTACGCCCACGATCTGCGCCTTGGGCTGCGCCGGGTTGGCCAGCGGGCCGAGGATGTTGAAAATTGTGGGCACGCCGATCTCACGGCGCGTGGGCCCGGCAAAGCGCAGGGCCGGATGGAAGGTGGGCGCGAAGCAGAACACGGCACCCAACGCATCCAGCGATTGCTGCGCCTCTGCGGGGGTGATGGTGATGCGCAACCCCAGCTCCTCCAGCACATCCGCGGAACCGCACTTGCTGGACGCCGCCCGCCCGCCATGTTTGACGATAGCGACGCCCGCCGCGGACAGCAGCACCGCTGCCATGGTGGAAATGTTGACGGTGTGCGCACCGTCACCGCCGGTGCCACAGGTGTCGAGCGCGACCCCGTCGTAGTGCAGTCGTTCGCTGAACTCCAGCATCACCTCCACCAGACCGGCGATTTCCTCAGCGGTTTCACCATGCATGCGCAGGGCCACGGCGAAGGCGGCGATCTGCGAAGGAGTGGCCGTAGCCGACATCACCTCACGCATGCCCCACTGCACGAGTTCCACGGGGACTGGTTCGTGCCGCATGAGCGGCCCGAGCAATTGCGGCCAGCTGGTCATCTCAGGCCGAGGCGACGGAAACCCGCTGGCGCAACAGGGCGGCGGCGGTCTCGGCCAGGACGACAGGATCGATGGGCTGCGGCACCACACCATCGGCATGCGACCAAGTGGCGAGCCAGCCATCAGCGGGCCGACCGATGAGCACGATCACCGGCGGGGCCTTGAAGATCTCGTCCTTGATCTGACGGCAGATGCCGAGCCCGCCCGCCGGATGCGCCTCTCCATCGAGGATGACCAGGTCAACGCCACCGGCATCCAGTGTGCGCATGACGACCGGCTCCGTGGCGACTTCGAGGAATTCAAGGCTGGGCAGTTCACGCGCGACACTCGTGCCGAGTGCAGTGAGAACCTGGGAACGGATCGATGCGTCGTCGCTGAACACCAAAACCTTGAGAGACATGGCAGCAGTCTATTCCCCCGTCCGGGGGGCCGCGGCAGCCGCGCGGAGTGCGTCCTCGCGGTCCAATTGACGATCAACCCGTCGGGCCTCACGCTCCGAGGCCCGTGACCACTGCACCATGAGCGCAATGAAGATGAGGATGGACACCAGTTCACCCGCGGCCCAGAGGATGCCGCCCGCCAGTTGCTGATCGGCTGCCGGCGTCGCACCCCACGAACGGTGCTGGTCGAGGTACCAGTCCGCAGCGATGAGCTGGTGCTGGCCCATGATGGTGAGACCCAGGAAGGCATGGAAGGGCATGGTGAGGAACACCGCCAGCATGCGCATGGCATGGCCGACCCGGGGCATGGGGTCTATGCCGATGAGCGCGAAGGTCCACAGGCAGCCCACCACCAGGAAGTGCAAGTGGTTGAAGTTGTGCCACCACACATTGCGGAGGGTGAGCTCGTAGAAACCGCTGAAGTACAAGCCCCAGGGATTGGCCACGGCGATGGCACCGGAGACGATCGGAAAGGCCAGCACGCGCATGTACGTCGAGTGCAGCAGCCACATCAAGGCACGGTGCAGCGGCTTGGCGAAGGTGCGCAGAGCCAGTGTGACCGGAGCGCCGAGAGCGAAGAAGATGGGCGCGATCATGGAGATCAGCATGTGCTGGACCATGTGCACGCTGATGAGCGTGGTGTCGTAAACCGCCAGTGGCCCCTCGGTGGCCAGCGTCATGGTGCCCAGCCCGCCCAGGATGAAGGACACCGTGCGCCCCACCGGCCACTTGTCACCACGGCGGTGCAGCACCCGCACGGCCAGCAGATACCAGGCCGCTGTGGCGAGCAGAGCCACGGCTGGAATCCACTCCACCTGCGTCCATGAACTCAGCAGGGCCTGCGTGAAGGGGGTGGTGGGAACCTCGGCGGTGCCGCCATGAACAGGGAGCATGGCCCTATCGAAGCAGCCAGGAGCCACTCTCGGAAATACCCGGTGCCCAACTGCCGCCCGCCGCACCAATCGGCAGGAAACTCAGCGAAAATCCGGACATTCCGTGGATTCCCAGCCGTGTCTTGGCACAATACGCACGTGTCTACCTCCGTCGCGCCCTCGCAGCATGCACACGTGAACCGACCCAATCTGGTGTCGGTGGGAACCATCGTGTGGTTGTCGAGCGAGCTCATGTTCTTCGCCGCTCTGTTCGCCATGTACTTCACGCTGCGGGCGATCAACCCCGACATCTGGGCCGCGACCACCCCCCGGCTGAACGTGCCCTTCTCCGGCGTCAACACCCTGATCCTGGTCTCCTCAAGTATCACCTGCCAGATGGGCGTCTTCGCCGCCGAGCGGGGTGACGCCCGCGCCCTGCGACGTTGGTTCACTCTCACTTTCGCCATGGGTGCGATCTTCATCGGCGGTCAGGTGTGGGAATACGCGAATCTGGTGCGGGAGGGTCTCACACTCTCGTCCTCGGCCTACGGATCCGTCTTCTATCTCACGACCGGCTTCCACGGCCTGCACGTCACCGGCGGCCTGCTGGCCTTCCTATTCGTGCTGGCCAGCAGTTACGTGGGCAAGACCTTCACGCACGGTCAGGCCACGCGCGCCATCGTGGTGAGCTACTACTGGCATTTCGTCGACGTGGTCTGGATCGGCCTCTTCGCGATGATCTACCTCATCAAGTAAGGAGCGCGACCCATGACCGCAGCCCGTTTGCGACGCCCGGCCGCCACGCTTGCCTTGCTGGTGCTCTCGGCCGCGCCGGCAGTCTCCGCCTATGCAGCGGCACCCACCTCGGCCTCGGCGGTGCGCACCGCCAACCAGCCTTCGGACCCCTTGGTATGGGGCAAGATGCTGTACCAGGAGGGCTGCGCCTCCTGCCACGGACTCACCGGTCAGGGACTCAACGGGGTTCCCAGCGTGGTGGCCAAAGGTGCTGCCGGCGTTGATTTCGAGGTGAGCACCGGCCGCATGCCCCTCGCCACCATCACCGATCAGGCCCTGCGCCGCCCGCATTCGCTGTACACCGAGGATCAGACCGCAGCCATGGCGGCCTACGTGGCCTCGTTGGGCCAGGGTTCGGAGCCCGCCATCCCGACGGTTGCGCAGGTGGATTGGAAAAGAGCCGATCTGGCCATGGGCGGCGAGCTCTTTCGCACCAACTGCGCGCAGTGCCACAGTTTCGCCGGTCAGGGCGGCGCACTCACGCTGGGCAAGCAGGCCCCCAACCTGATGCAGGCCACCCCCACGCAGATCTACGAAGCCATGCTCATCGGCCCCAACAACATGCCGCAGTTCTCCGACGCGACACTGCCGCCGGCACAGAAGCAGGCGGTCATCCGCTACATCGAATTCCTCAAGCAGCCGGACAACCCAGGGGGCCTGAACCTGGGTCGACTCGGACCCGTGTCCGAGGGCCTCTTCGGTTGGGTGGCCGGCTTCGGCCTGCTCGTCGTCATCGCCGTCTGGATCGGGGTGAAGGCCAAGTGACGCCATCTCCGCAGCACCCGTCTCGGCCACAGGCTGCCCCAGTCGCACATCAGTGGCGCGCCACCGACCTCGATGCCGCTGCTGCGCGCCGTGCGGAGCGCCAGGTCGCCGGGCTCTTCGCGACGTCCGCGCTGCTGATCGTGATCTCGGTGCTGGTCTACGGCTTCGTTGACTGGAACACCAGCATCGGCCTGCCCGTGGTCGGTGACGTCAATGCCATCAATTTCTTCATGGGCCTCAGCTTCGGCTTGGGCGTACTGTGCATCGGGCTGGGTGCCATCCACTGGGCCAAACAGTTGATGTCCGATATCGAGGTTGTCGAGGATCGTCACGATTTCCCCAGCGAGCCGCAGGACCGCGACCAACTGGCGGAAACCTTTGCAGCAGGTGTGGCTGAGTCCAGGTTCGTGAGCAGCGGCATCATGAGGCGATCGCTGCTGGGAGCCATGGCACTGTTTCCCATCCCGCTGGTGGTGCTGTTGCGCGATCTCGGTCCTTCACCCTCCAACGGCGCGCTCACGCACACCATCTGGACAGCCGGCACCCGGCTGGTGACCGACGTCACGTACCTGCCGATCAAGGGCGATGAGGTGCCGATCGGTGGTCTCATCAACGCCGTGCCGGAGACCTTGCGCGCTATTGAGGAGCGCGAAGGCAGCCTCAATGCCCGCGCCAAGGCCGTGATCGTGGTCGTGCGCATTGATGAACGGAACATCGTCGCCCAGCAGGGTGGCAGCGCGTCCGCGCCTTGGGACTACAAGGGAGTGCTCGCCTATTCCAAGGTCTGCACCCATGTGGGTTGCCCCATCTCGCTCTACGAACAGCGCACCCACCATCTGCTGTGCCCCTGTCATCAATCCACCTTCGATCTGGCTGACGCCGGCAAGGTGGTGTTCGGTCCGGCGGCGCGCAATATGCCCCAGCTTCCGATCACCACGGACGCCGAGGGCTACCTCATCGCCCGCAGCGATTT
>JAJXSV010000128.1 GCA_021784375.1 Actinomycetes bacterium
TCCAAGCAGAACTGGGTGCTGCTGCAAGGCTTGGAGACGCTCAAACTGCTCGGTCGCCCGCTGCTCATAGGTGCCTCGCGCAAGCGTTTCCTGGGCTCCTTGCTTGCTGAGCCTGACGGCACGCCGCGCGCGGTGTTCGCCCGCGATGCGGCCACCGATGCGATCACTGCCATCTCGGCCGTACATGAGGTGTGGGCGGTGAGGGTTCACAATGTTCGAGCCTCGGCGGATGCGGTCCGCGTGGCACATGCCTGGCTGACCGGTGGTGACGATGAATCGCATTGAGATCAAAGGCATCCGCGGACACGGCTTTCACGGTGTGCTGACCTTCGAGCGCACGGAGGGCCAGGAGTTCCTTGTCGACGTGGCCATGGAGGTCGCCACCGAAGAGGCGGCCAAGCACGACGACCTGCTGTTGACGGTTGATTACTCGGCCATTGCGCAGCTGGTGCACGCACGCATCATGGGCGAGCCGCATCAACTCATCGAGACGCTCGCGCATCGCATCGCTGACGATCTCGCCAAAGTCCCGCGCGTGGAAGCCGTGACGGTGGCGGTGCACAAGCCACACGCCCCCATCCCGGTCCCCTTCGATGACGTCGTCGTCACGGTGCATCGATTGAAGGACTGATGGCGCACGTACTGCTGGGTGTCGGGTCGAATCTGGGAGACCGTGAGGCGGCGCTGCAATCCGTTGTCGACGCCATGCCAGGACACTTCCATTCCCTGCGGGCCTCGCAGGTGTACAGCACACCACCGTGGGGCGTCACTGACCAACCCCATTTCCTGAATGCGGTGATTGCCGCGGAAACCGAGCTCACGCCTCTGCAAGTGCTGGAGTTCGCACATGGGTGCGAGTTGCGTGCCAGGCGTGTCCGTGATGAACGCTGGGGTCCCCGCACGCTCGATGTCGACCTCATCGCGTATGACGATCTGGAGCAGGACCATCCCGTACTGACGCTGCCCCATCCACGCGCGCATGAACGGGCCTTCGTACTGCTGCCACTGCTGGAGCTGGAACCCTGTTTCCGTTTCCCCGGGCAGGGCGCAGCCGCGGCCCTGCTGGCCGGACTCGATGCCTCGGGTATCACCTTGCACGGAAGCCTGCAGGTGATGGCATGAAACCCACGCGCAAGCGGGTTCTCGTATACCTGGCGGTGCTCGGTCTGCTCTGTGCCATCACACTCAGCCGTGTCTTCATGGCCACGTCCGACACCCTGATGCCAGTGCACTCCGCAGCACCCATCGCCGCGGGCTTCATGAGTGCAGCACTGTTGTGGTGGACGTTGATCGTGCGCCGTCGCCTGCTGCACATTGCCCGCGCCAAGCACGCTGAAGCCATGCGCGCCAAGGGTGCGGTGCCGACGCCGTTCGTCATGCACGAGAAGCCTTTGGAACCATTGGTTGCCGCACGTACCGTGGCACTGGCCTTCGCGGCCAGCCGAGCCGGTGCCTACGTTTGCGGTTGGTACGCGGGTGTCGCCATCTCCTTCTTCGGCCACCTGGCTGGTGACGACGTGCGACTACGTCTCGTCTACGCGGCGGCGACCGCGTTGCTGAGCCTGGGGATCGTCATCATCGCGGTCTGGCTGGAGCGCAGCTGCCAACTGCCGACCCCGCCCGCGGGCGCTGAGGCATCACCGGCCTGATCATGCTCGGTGCAGTGTCACCACGGCATCCACACCATGGGGTTGGACCGAATCCAGCCGCACCGTGCCGCCACTCACCTCGGCCAGACGGGAGGCAATGGCCAGACCCAGGCCCGTGCCCGAGCCATCTGCGCGCCCGCGCCAGAAGCGGTTGAAGGCATGGGCCCGGGCATCCGCGTCCATGCCGGGCCCGGCATCGATGACATGGAAGTCAACGCTGCGCTCGTGCGCGACAGCAGTGATCTCGATTCGCGAGCCGGTGGGCGCGAATTCCAGAGCGTTGTCCAGGTAACTGTCCAGCACCTGCGCGAGTGCCCCGCTGGCTGCGCTCACCTTGAGGCCACTGGGAACCATGGAGCGGAGCTCAAGCCCGCGTTCCTCCGCCAACGGGCTCCACATGTCCAGCCGTTCGGCGATCACCGGATCAACGGCCACCACGTCCACGTGCATGGCCTGCCCTTCCAGACGTGCCAGTGCCAGCAGGCCGTCGATGAGCACCTGCAGGCGCTGCACTTCCACGATTGCCTGTTCCAGCGATTGCTCCGTGGCCCGGGCATTGCGCACCGACTCAGCGGCATTCTCCAGCCTGAGGCGCAGTGCAGTCAGAGGCGTACGGAGCTGGTGCGACGCGTCGGAGGCAAATGAGCGCTGGGACTCCACGAGCGTCTGCAAGCGAGCCGCCATCAGGTTGAAAGCCACTTCCAGCCCGCGCATCTCCGAGGCGCCGCGATCGGAGGTGGCAACGCGAGCCGTGAGATCGCCACTCGCCAACTGCTCGGTCGCTGCGTGGATGTTGCGCAGGCGTCGTGTGTATGCGCCCGCCATGAGGAAGGCGGCAGTGATTGCAACCAGCAAGGTCACCAGCCCGGCGACATAGATGCTGCGGATGCGCTTGCTCACAATGGCATCGACACTGGCGATGGGGTAGGTGAGCCGCAGGGCGCCGGCCATCTTGGTTCCACTGCGGATGGGAACGGACACCACGAGCATGCGGCCCCCCAGCGAGGTGGAGTCGCGTTCGCCGGTGACGGCCACGCCCTGCAGTGCGGATTCAATCTCCACGCGGTTGCTGTAGTCGTAGCCCAGTTCGCTGGTGTGGGTGCTCGCGAGCAGGGTGCCGCTGCCGTCGACGATGTCGACTCCTGAGGCGTTGGTCCGTGCGTAGCCGTAGACGATGCCCTCGAGGGCCTTGAGGTCACCCTTCACCAGTTTGGGCTCGGCAGCGCTTGCCAACGTCCAGGCATCCCGCTGCAGGGACAGGTTGACGCTGTCACGCTCGACTGTCTGCAGGTAGGACGCGAGTGGCAGGTCCTGGATGACCAGGATTGCGAACGCGATCGACAGGAAGGCGGCGAGCAGGCGATTGCGCATCAGGCGTGAGGCGTCTCAAGTCGGAAGCCGACACCGCGCACGGCCTCGATCCAGTCGGGATGCCCGATCTTGCGGCGCACCGCAGCGATATGCGCATCCACCGTCTTGGGTGTGACGTAGAGCGATGTCGACCACACCCGCTCCAGTAGTTCGGTACGGCGGTACACCGCTCCGGGATCCTCGGCCAATACGGAAAGCAACTCGAACTCAGTGGCGGTCAACGCCACTTCCGCACCGTGGACGTGGATGCGTTGCGAGCGTCGGTCGAGGGTGAGCGGGCCCAGGTGCTGCACGTCCGGGCTCTTGCCGACGGGAGCCTCAGCCCCTGTCCGCCGCGTCACCGCGCGGATGCGGGCCACCAGTTCGCGAATGCCGAAGGGCTTGGTGACGTAGTCGTCAGCACCCAGTTCGAGTCCCACCACCCGGTCGATCTCATCGTCCCGGGCCGAGATAACGATGATCGGCACCTGCGATACGGCACGGATACTGCGGCAGACGTCGTACCCGTCGACATCCGGCAAGCCCAGGTCCAACAGCACCAGGTCGGGCCCGTCTGCTTCGGTGGCCTTCTGCGCGCCTTCGGTTCCGGAGGCCACGTGCAGCACCTGGAAACCGGCGTTGCGCAATCCCTCCGTGACCCCGGCTGCAACTGCGGCATCATCCTCGATGAGTAGCACTCTCATGTCGCACATCCTGTCGCACCGGTGGCTTGGGAAGCAGTTGCGCGGGCCCTGCACGCTGGGCAAAGCGGGGAGAAGCGGGCATTCACACGCTGTGCAGACCCTTCTTCACCGATTCTTGGATGCCTGCCTGCCGGGCCGCAGATGGCGGAGCCGTACCGTTGGCAGCGTTGGGAGGAGCAGCGTGAAGCGGCAGGTCGTCACTTTGGTCACCGTTTTCGGTGTGCTCGTCATCGCCGCTGGTGCCGCTTCCCTCAACGCGCGGGTGCTGCGCAATTTGATGGATGATCCCGGGCGCATCGACGCCCGAACGATTCAGGGCATGACCATGATGGGCGCCAGCATCGGTCTGCCTCCGCCGCCGAGCGCCCAGCCGCTCGACGCCTCCACGGCTGTGAACGCGGACGCCCAGGTCTCCACGCAGCCGGCAACGAACATCCCGGCTCCCCCAGGTGCACCGGGGGGCAGGGTGGATCGCCTGCACGACGCGAGGGGCGAGGTGGACGCCGGTGGTGTGTTGACGCACGAGCGACGGCCTCCGCTCACCCCCGACCAGCGGAACCTGCTGCGCATCGCCGCCATGGCGCACGTGCGACCTTGGACCGTGCTGGCTGCCGCCCGCGGCCAGGCAGTGGATCCCGGCTTGCTGACGAACATTGAGGCCGTGGCCCAGTACATCGGCGTCGACCTCAAGTCGCTCACCAGCGTGACGGCGCTGCCACGCATGATGGATCGGGGCCACGGTGGGCCCAACGATCACGGTGGCATGAACTTCGACAACTGACGGGTTGCGCCGCGGCCGCAGTCGCGCCCCATTCCGGTAGTTCTCGGCCCCGGCCCGCGCAGCGATCAATGGCGCTGTCGTGTCAGGAAGATGAAGGCCGGCGCCAGGATCATGAGCGACACCAGCGTGGCGTTGATGTCGAGCGCTGACGTGGTGACGATGGCAGCGGTGGGCAGGGCGGCGCCGTCATAGCCGACTATGAGCAGTGAGAAGGCGTTGTTGGCGAGATGCGCGCCGAGCGCCAGTTCGATACCGCCGTCACGCACCGAGGCATAGGCCCAGCCGGCGCCCAGCAGGAACCATGAAGCCAGCGCTGCCGCGGCGTGCATGGATGCTTCCGGATTGCCCGCGTGCGGGAGCGCGAACACCACTCCGCTGATCACCGCCTGGGCCAACGGCGGCAGTGCAGCGGCCCAGCGCAGGATCCAGCCGCGGAAGAACAACTCCTCCGCCCACGCTTGCACGGGCAACAGCACGGCCACCACGGCTGCGAAGGGCAGGAAATTGCCGGCATCAAAGGTGAGGCGGTAATGCGACGGGTGGAAGGGGTAGTCGACGGCGGAGCTGAGGGCGGAGAGCAGGAACCACACCACAAAGCCGGTGACGATGCGCTGTCGGTTGATGCGGCTTGTGACATTCACCAGGCGCGCGATCGGTGTACCAGTCACGTACCGCCACACCAGTGGTGTCGCGAGGAAGAGCGGTATGAATCCGGCAAGGTCGCGCAGCAGTTGCTGCCAGGGGGCAGTGCCGGGCAGCAACTGCGGCGCCAGCGCAGCGATCATGGCGGCCGGGTAGATCCAAAGCACTGCAATCACGAAGGTGGCTGCGATCCAGCGCCACCAGGGCATGGGATTCATCGCGACACCTCTCCGAGGACCAGCCTGGTTCCTGCCAATTCCCGGAGCAGCTGCTCGGGTGTCAGCCCGATTGCGCGCGTCTCGAGCGCGGCCAGGGCCGCGAAGCCAGCCGTGCGCAGATGCACCCGGAGCGGCAGCTTGTCGCCGCGGCTGAACACCCAGATTCCCAACCTGCCGTGAGGCGTCTCGATTTGATCGTAAGCATCGCCTTCCGGCAGCCTCAGCACCTTCGGTAGCGATATAGACACGCTGCCGCTGGCAGCCGCCACGGCGCGCGCCGCCTGGGCCACGACGGGGGTGCCGGCTGACATCAGTCGGTCGAGTTGGGCAGCTTCGACGTCCGCAGCCACCCCTCCCACTCTGGCGTAGGTACCGTGCATGCGGGCGCCGGTGAGTGCCTCGAATTCCTGCAGCCAGCCTTCGCGATCGGCCAGGGCGTCCGAGGGCAGGCCGTGCAGGGAGGCGTCGAGGTACTCCCAGTAGGAATCCACGGCCGCGGTGTTGAGCGCGAGGGCCAGATCGCGCAGCGTTCGCACGCGATCGCTGATGGAGATCCCCAGCATGGCCTCGATGATGCGCGCATACAGCACCTCGGCGAAGGGCGCGGTGAGCCAGCCATGCCGGTTGATGTGCGCCAGGCCTTGTGAGTAGGTGCGCACTTCCAGCAGTTTCTCATCACCGCGGTGGTTGGCGTGCACATCGAAGGAGCAGGCGGTGATGACGCCGCCCACCACCTCGAAGCGCATGGCGAAGGTGCCGTGACGGAGTGGGTGCAAGGCGTCCAGCGGGAGCTCGGAGAGCTGGTGCACGCCGTCAGGCCACGGTCGCGCCGCCCACTCCAGGAAGGTCATGGCGCAACTGTAAGCGCCTCGCCATTGATGTCCCTGGGGAGTAGTGCGGGCCTAGGCTCGGCGGCCAAAGGGAGGCAGCGTGGACGTGCATGTGGACCTTGAGGATGCGAACGTGGTGGCCAATCCCTACCACTGGTTCGAGGAATGGC
>JAJXSV010000129.1 GCA_021784375.1 Actinomycetes bacterium
ACCCGCGATGGCCCATCGCGGGTTGGCGGCAGCCGCGAAGGCGATGAGACCGAGGCCCTGGCCGAAGAGTCCCGCCTTGGCCAGCCGCGGCAGACTGATGATGTGGCTCCAGCCCGACATCAAGGGCACGGCCAGCAGAGCTCCCAGGCCCAGCGCCGCGTTGAGCATGCCCAGGGCCACGGGACCCACTTTGAACACACTCTCGGAGAACACGACGGTGAACTGGAAGATGGGGTTCACCAACAAGCCGACCAGCAGCGCACTGGCGATCGACACCTGGATGCCGGGCTGCGATCGAATGTAGTGCAGCGCATTCACGAACTGCCGTCGTACCGGAAGTGGATCCACCAGACGCTGCGAGAGTCCCGGATTGCGCATGGCGAGCAGCGCCAGCAGCACTGCTCCGAATGACACCGCATTGAGCAGCAACGCCCAGCCCGGACCGGCAAGCGCCAGGAGGATCCCGGCGATGGCCGGGCCCAATGCCCGCGCGGCGTTGAACTGCAGTGAGTTCAGCGCGACGGCCGAGGTGAGGTCCTCGCGGGGTACGAGATCGTTGACGAAGGCCTGCCAGCTGGGCAGGTTGACGCCTTGGAACATGCCGGCCACGCCGACCATGGTCATGATGACGAGTGGCGCGCGCACGCCCGCGACCCACGCCCCCCACAGCAACAGCGCGGCCAGGGCCAGGCCGGTCTGCGTGACGAGCAGCACTCGCCGTCGGTCGTGTCGGTCGGCGAGCACGCCGCCCCAGGGCCCCAGCAGGATGTTGGGCGCGAACTGGAACACGGAAACCAAACCCACCCAGAAGGCGCTGTGCGTGTCCTGGTAGATGACAAACGGCACCGTGAGGTTGGAGAGCCAGCTGCCGATGTTCGAAATGACGGCACCCGTCCAGAACAACGAGAACTCACGGTGACGGAAGGCCCGCAACGAATAGGCGAAGCCCTGGGTCGGCCGTTCGACGTCACTCGGCAAGGCGCACTGCTTCGTGCTCGATGATGGCCGTCGGAGCAGCGAACGCCAGCACCTGCTGCAGACGCAGTGGGGCGGATCCCGACATCTGCGCCTCCACAGCAGTGACCAACGCACGCGCACGTTGCGGTGACCATCCCATCACACCACATGCCTCGGTGACCTTGTCCAAGTGCTCGGCGGCGGAGAGCGGCTGGCGGGCGTCGCCCTTGCTGACGTCCACCCGATGTTGCACAAGGGATCCGTCTCGCAGGCGGATCGTGAGTTGGGCGTAGGGGGCGGGCGTTCCCTCGCCCGCAGTCGATGGTTCCTCACGGCAGGTCACCCGTTGGGCCAAGGCCGCCACGGCGGGGTCCGAACTGCGATCGTCCTCGAAATCGCGCAAGGTCACCGAGCCATCGATGAGGGCCCGGGCCAGGTTGTGGGCCATGCTGAACTTGGCCTCCAGCCCGTTGCGTGGTGTGCGCGCGAGCAGCGGCGCCAGCCCCTGTGGATGCACGGTCACCTCGATCCCGATGACCTCATCGACAACCAGGTACGGGCGCAGTGCCAGGGCGGCATCGATGGCGTGATGGGTGGCGAAGCAGGAGGGGTACACCTTGATGGCCCAGTCATTGACCCACTCGTGCTCCCAATGGGTCAGACGCTGCCCCACATCTGCACACAGGGCAGCGGTGGTAGCGCCGAAGAGGTCGAAGAATCCGCCGCGCGCGGTGAGGGCGGCGCTGTTGGCATCGATCCCACGCTGTACCAGATCGACCACCATGACCGCGTCCTTGGCGGCGAACCCGGCATGCAGCGCCTTGGTGGCACTCCCGAAATTGGCGCGCGTACCGGATGCCAATGACACCGCCATGCCCAGGGCATGCGCGGTCTGGCCGACGGTGAGACCCTGCAGATGTGCCAGTGCGGACGTGGCGGCCAGGCGTCCGGTGGTCGAGGTGTTGTGCCATCCCCTGCCGTAGTGCACCGACAGCGGCAGCGCCTCGGAGACGGCGCGGAACACCGCCGCTCCGACGTTGAAGGCCGCAGCGAAGCGCGCAGGCGTGACCTGTTGCTCGGCGCTCACCGCCACCAGGGCAGGCAGCAGGACGGCGCCCGGGTGCATGGGCAGCGTCGGTGAAGCGTCGTCCCAATCCAACACATGTGCTGCACTGCCGTTGACCAGTGCCGCCGCACTCGCGGGCAGGGTCACGGACGTACCCCACACTGTGGCGGAGCCTTGTCCGTGCTCATGCTGGGCCCAGGCCAGCAGGGCCGTCAGTGACGGCTCCGTCATGCCGGCCATGGCCACGGCTGTCGTGTCGATCAGAACCCGTTGCACGGACGACAGCGTGGGACCACCGTCCGTTCGTGGGCGCACCGCGAATTCCGCGATGACCCGGGTCACGTCGGTCGCAGCGCCATCAGACATTCGGACGGGACTCCGCAGCATCGAGGAAGGCCAACAGCAGGCGCTCGAATTCGGCACGACGTTCGAAGGGCACCCAAAGGCCGGTCCGGCCGTAGATGTGCACCTCGACATCGGGGATGCGATTGAGCAGGAAGAGGGCGTTGTCATAGCCCTGCACCCGATTGTCCCGGCCCCAGACGACGAGCGTCTTGGCGCGGATCCGGTCCACCTCTCGCCAGACCTCCTCCACCACGTCCGGCGTCTTGCGGGGTTGGCCTTCAGGGGCTCGGGCCATGAAGCGTGCCTCGACGCTGGCGTCGAAGCGCTCCTGCACGATGTCGTCAGTGATGAGCGAGCGGTCGTACATCATGAGCTCGAGATAGGCACGCATACGTGCCAGTGAGGGGCCGTCACCGCCGTAGTAGGACTGGATGGCCTTCTGCCCTTCCGAAGGCATGACACTGACCATCGGCAATCCGCCGGCCGTGCTGACGAGCACCAGACGATCCACCAGGGGTGCGTGGTTGATGGCCATCATCATGGCGACCGCACCGCCGGTGGCGAGGCCGAGCACATGCGCCCGTTCGACGCCCAGCGCCTGCAAGAGGTCCGCGAACACCTGAGCGTGGAAGGCGTAGCGCCCGCCCACGATCTCCGGGTCATCGGACTGTCCGTAGCCCGGGAGGTCAACAATGAGTACGCGGAAGTGACGCGACAGGGCTTCCACGTTCTGACCGAAGTTTCCCCAACCGAAGGCGCCGGGAGCTCCGCCATGAATGCACAGCAGCACCGGCCCCTGTCCAGCCTCATGAAGATGGACACGGACGGAACCGGCCTGCACGAAGCGGCTCGTCGACTGTGCAGTGATGCCCGATGCGTCGGTCGCCATGTCAGATCTTCACGGCCGCGGGCACCAGATGGCCGAAGAGGTTGAGGCCCCAGGCGTTGTAGATGGGGGCTTCCTGGTTCGAGACGTGGTGCAGCGCGGTCTGCGCGTCACGCCAGTGACGTTGCAGCGAACTCACGCGGTAGATGGCATGACCACCCGCAATCTTGAAGATGGAATCCGCGGCCGCAACCGCACGATGTGAGGCGCGCACCTGATTGCGACGCACTTCGGCGCGTTCCTCGAGCGTCGGGATGCGCCCTGCTGCGCAGATGTCGTAGATGCGCTCGGTGTCGTGCAGCAGCGAAAGGATGCTCACATCGATATCGGCTGCAGCGGCACCGAGCGTGGCCAGCAGCACCGGATCCGTCGACGCCTTGCCCATCCGGCTCTCCCGATTCTGGGCATAGGCGATGAAGGCCACGAGCGTGCCCTTGGCCAGAGCCAGCGTTCCACCGGTGATGACACCGGAGAACATGATGTTGCGTGGCATGCGGTAGAGCGGGTTCTCCTGCCGGCTGGGGTCATGGCCGCCGGTGCCCTCGGTGATCCCGACGGTGTCGATGACGCGATACCAAGGCACGAATACCGAGCGTGCGACGAGGTCCTTGCTGCCGGTGCCTTTGAGGCCCATGACGTCCCATGAGCCTTCGACGATCTCGTAGTCACCGCGCGGGAGCACAAAGTGCTTGACCACCGGATCAGTCACCGTGCCGTCCTCGTCGGCAATGAGGCCGCCGATCATGACCCACTGGCAGTGGTCGGTGCCCGAGGAATACGACCAGCGTCCGGTGAAGCGATATCCGCCCTCGGTGGGTACCGCCCGGCCGAAGGGTGCGTAGGGCGAAGCCACCCAGGTGTCCGGGTCCTGTCCCCAGACCTCCTCCTGCATCTGCCGGTGACCGTGCGCCAGTTCATGCGGATGCACACCGACAACACCCGACACCCACCCGGCGCTGCCGTCACGGACGCCGATCTCCAACACCGCCTTCAAATAGTCGCAGGGGTGGGTTTCCATGCCACCGAACTCCCGGGGCTGCAGCATGCGCATCACGCCCGTCTGCTTGAGCGCCTGGGCCGTGGCGTCACTCAAACGACCCATGTCCTCGGAGAGGTCTGCGTTGGCGGAGAACACATCGGCCAGGTCCTCGATTTTCGCAAACACGGATGCTGCAGTGTTCGATGCAATGGTGACAGTCATGAAGCGCCTCCTCTGGTCTGATGGTCAGCGGTTTTCGGGCTGGCGCTCGTGGCCCCAGTAATGGGCAACGTCGTAGCGCGTCGGCAACCAGGTCTCGTCGTCGATGAGGAGACCGCCGGTGCCGAATTCAATGCCGAAACCCGACGGCGACCCGACGTACATCGACACCATTTTGTCGTTCGTGTGCTTGCCCAGCGTCGAGTAGAGCGGAAACTCACCGTCGAGGACGTGGTCGTAGGCGCGACCTACAATGTCAAGGTCGTCGACTTCGAACATGAGGTGGCCGACACCGAGCCGACGTTTCGGGTTCACGCCGAAGGCGAGGGTGTGGTGGCGCGGATTGCAATGCAGGAACACTCCCTGTGACGGGGGGAAGTCGATGTAGTCGCTGAGCTTGAAGCCGAGGACGTCCATGTACAGACGTCGGTAGAGCGCCTCGTCGGAGACCACCTGGAACGAATGCCCGAGACCCAGTGCGCCGGCCACGAAGCGGGCGTCCGTGGTGGACGCGAACCGTTGCGGGGCATTGCGCAGGCCCCAGTAGAGCTCGACATCGAAGTTGTCATCGGGGTCACGGAACCGCACCAGCGCCTCAACCTGCCGCGCCGTCGCTTCCTCCCCACTGCCCACCATGACCTCGAAGTCGGCGTCACGCAGTGCCCGCGCCAGTGCCTCAAGGTCCTCCTGACAACCAACGTCGTAGCCCAGGGCGGCTACGCCCTCGCGATCGCTACGACGCACGTCCAGCCGGTAGGTGTACTGGTCCATGCGAAGGAGCAGTCGATCAGCTGACCGAGACGCGCACATGAGGCCCAGCAGGTCGCAGGCGAAACGCTGCCAGGCGTCGACATCCTGGGTCTCGATCACTGCGTACCCCAAGGCTTTGACCCTTGCCACCATCACGAACCTCCGACACTTGCTGTGGGAGCGAATGGTCCGCGAGAGCCCGGCCACAATCCAGCAATCCGTTCCGGATCGCGGAATGGGCTACGTCGATGGCGCACAACACGAAGGCCCCCGACTGGCGAGAGTCGAAGGCCTTGGCGGCCGGCTTGCGCCGATCAATGGTCGGTCAAGGTTTCGAAGCCTGGAAGGCGTGGGCCTGTGGATCCGGCCTCCATCCGCAGGCATTGCTCAACCCCGACGCCTGCCGATGTCTTCGGACCACAACTCCGGGTTCGCCAGCGTCCACTTCGAGAACATCTTGATGGTCTCTTCGTCATTGATGACATGCAGCGTCACCCCGCTCCGTGAGAGCAACTCCTCGCCCGCGACGAATGTCTTGTTGTCGCCAATCACCACGTCCGTGACGCCGTAGATCAGGGAGGCGGCGGCACACATCATGCACGGTGACAGCGTCGTGTACAGGACCAGCCTGTCACCCCAGGAGGCGCGGGGCCGCCCGGCGTTCTGCAGGCAATCCATTTCGGCATGCAGGATGGCGCTCGACTTCTGCACCCGCTGGTTCCAACCAGTCGCCAGCAACCGATCACCGGCGAAGAGCGCCGAGCCGATGGGTATCCCGCCTTCAGCCAGTCCGGTTCGCGCCGCCTGCAGGGCGACTGCGTAGGCATCGATCATTGCCGATTCGAAATCCGAATCGGCTCCTCGCTCTTGTCCACTCGTCATCGTGATCGCATGGTATCCGGGCCTCGTCCCGCGCGGTTCACGCAACTCGAACCTGATGTTCTCCGACGCCCGACCGGCGTGCCATGACCCCGGTTCGTCAGCGCCGACCAGCCTGCCCATGGCGATCCAGCATCGCCCTGATGCGGGCGGCGTTCCCCATGTCAGCTCGCGCCGCCCACCTGGACCGTGAGAGCAATGGAAGCGGGGAAGCGGTTACCCAGCAGCACGAAGGCCCCGAC
>JAJXSV010000005.1 GCA_021784375.1 Actinomycetes bacterium
CGTTCATGGCGAGCGCCGCGTTGTTCGCGTCGACGCCGTCCAGTGCGTTCTGCACCGACAGGCTGGTGAAGCCATGCGGATCGCCCGAGATCATGAAGCTGATGGCGATGAGAATGCCGCCCGCGGTGACGAACGGGATCATGTACGACACGCCCGTCATCAACCACATGCGCAACTTGTGTCCTGCACCCACAGTATTGCCTTTCTAGAGATGGTCACCGACCGCGATCCGATCGATGTCTTGCCTTTGTGTGCGCGGCCGTCCTGGCCGACGCCTTACCGCGTGGGCGGGTCAGCCCTTCGCGGAAACCAATGCCTCGGCCTCGGCGATGATCTTCGCCGCATCCTTGATGGCGCTCTTCACCTGTGCCTCGATGAGCGGGAGCTTGGCGAACCGCTCCTTCTCGCGGACGGGGAGGTCAGCAGCGAAGATGGCGACATCCGCAGCAGCGATGACATCGGCGGGGATGTTCTTCTTGCCACCCGCACCTTGGGTCTCGACGACGATCTCGTGGCCGGCCTTCTTGGCGGCACGCTCGAGCGCTTCCGCTGCCATGTACGTGTGTGCGATGCCCGTCGGGCATGAGGTCACAGCAACGATCTTCACTCTGCATCTCCTTGGGTAAGCACAGCGAGAACCTCCGCTGCGTCGGTTGCGTTCAACAGTGCTGCGCGGAAGTCCTCGTCGATGATGCGACGAGCGAGCGCAGCAAGAATGGTGAGGTGGGCGTCATCGCCGTCAGCGGGCGCCACGATCATGAAGATGAGGTTGGCATCGCCGTCGTCGGCACCGAAGTCGATGCCCTCCTTGCGGCGACCCACCACGACGGAAGCCGCGGTGCATGCTGCGGATCGCGCGTGGGGAATGGCCACGCCCTCGAAGCCGGTGGGCATGATGGCCTCGCGTGCGAGCACGTCCGCGATGAGTGCGTTGACGTCCGAAGTACGACCCGCGGCATCGACCAGATGGGCCAAGGCCGCGATCACGTCGGCCTTGGTCTCGCCTTTGACATCGAGATCGATGAGCTCTTCGGTGAATATGGCTTCCACTATGACACCTCTCTGAGTTGACGCGTGAGTTCCGGTTTCGCATGGCGTGTCACACGGATCGCCGATGCCTGTTCCTGGGTGGGGATGGCGGTGCCGGGGAGCTTGACGCTGGCGGCGCTCCACCGCACAGCACCCTCGAGCGCCTCCGCGTTGGCGCCACCTCCGATGAAGGTGGCGAGCAGGATGTCGCCGGCACCGACCGGCGTGCCCTGGATGACCTCCGCGCATTCGGCGTGCTGCACTTCATCGGCCGTGATGTAGAGCGCGCCGTCGCGACCGAGGCTGCAGACCACCGTTGCCACGCCTCGCGCGATGACCTCGCGTGCCGCGACGATGACGTCGTCGATGGTGCCCAACGTGCGCCCGACGATCTCGCCGAGTTCGTGCTGGTTGGGCTTGATGAGGTCGACCGTTCCGGCCCCGAGTGCGACCTCGAGGGGCTTGCCGCTCACATCGACCGCCACCCGGGCGCCGCGATCCTTGGCGAAGCGCGCGAGCCTCAGGTAGGTGTCGTCGGGTGCGCCCGGATTGAGGCGGCCGGCGAAGACCACCCAGGCGCCGTCCAGGGTCAGCGCCGCGAGCGCCGCCTCGACGTCGACGATGACCGCCTCGTCGAGCGTGACGCCGGGCTCGTTGATCTTGGTGACAGTGCCGTCGGCCTCGACGAGTGTGATGTTGCTGCGCGTGACGCCCTCGGCCATCACCATCGTGTACGGCACACCGCTTGCGTCGAGCACGTCGCGGAACCAGGCGGCGCCGAGTGCCGCGCCGATCATGATCGCGTGCGTGCTGGCGCCGTAGACGGTGAGTGCACGGGAGACGTTGACGCCCTTGCCGCCCGCGTCCAGGGCGATGATCTCGGCCCGGTTGACGCCGCCGCGCACGAGCTCATCGACGCGGATCGCCCGGTCGATCGACGGGTTCAGGGTGACGGTGACGATCATGCGAGCACCACCATCGGTCCGGCCGTCTCGATCTGGGCCGCCATGTCGGCGTCGAGGCCGGTGTCAGTGATGACGACGTCGATGTCGTCGAGGCTGGCGAAGGCCGCGAAGTGGTCGTCGCCGAACTTCGTGTGGTCCGCCAGCACCACCTTGCGGAAGGCGGCGGCGAGCATGGCCGCCTTGATCTCCGCTTCGACACGATCCGGTGTGGTGAGGCCACGCTCGACGCTGATCCCGTCGGTGCCGATGATGGCCACGTCAGCAGTGAGTCCCTTGAGGCTGTTGATCGCCCAACTGTCGACGCAGGCGAGGGTGCGACCGCGCACGCGGCCGCCGAGCAGCAGGCAGGTGATGTTCTCGCGGTTGGCCAGGGCGATGGCGTGCTGCACGGAGTTGGTGACGACGGTGAGCTGCCGGTCATGCGGGAGCATGGCGACGAGGCGGCCGGTCGTGGTTCCGCTGTCGACGATGATGGCGCCCTCCTCGGGCACCTCGTCGAGCGCGGCCTCCGCGATGCGGCCCTTCTCCTCGATGAGCATGGCACTGCGGCTGTCCACGGTGAGCTGGTATCCCAGTCGCCGGACCGGGATGGCTCCGCCGTGGACGCGTCGCACCAGCCCCTGACGTTCCAGGATGGAGAGGTCTCGACGGATGGTCTCGGGGGTGACACTGAGGGCCTCGGCCAGGTCCACGACCGCGGCACGGCCACCGGTGGAGACGCGCTCGACGATCGCGCGATGCCGTTCCGGTGCGTACATGAATGCCTCCTGTTGGGGTGGAACGGTAATGTCCGTTTGCTTTTGTGTATAGCCGTTTCGCGCCGTTTATCATAACGATCTGGTGTCGATTGGCCGCGAAGTTTCCGCAAAAAATCGCCTGAAACACCAATATTTGCCGCATAACGCCGGTTTGATTCTGTGGATCTTGTGTCTCGGCCGTGATCGGAAGTACTCGGGCACCACGGACTTGCCCGGGATTTCACCGGTTCTTGGCGGAACCCTGCCGCCGCGGGCGCTAGCGTGCGCAGGGGCTCTACCAGGAGGTGCCAGGCATGGTCAGGATCCAGCGCAGGATTGCAGTGCTCGTCGCATCGGCAGCGCTGTTGCTGCCGGCATCGGCAGCGCCCGCTTCCGCCGTCGGCGTCGGTGCCGGCGTCGCCTGCAAGGCCAGGCTTACGACGGCCACCAGCGGCCAGGTGCATCTCTACTGTGCGACCAATCCCAAGGTCTCGGCCCGCAAGGCCACTCCGCTCGTGTGGCGGACCGGCACCGCCTGCTACGCGAACATCAACTCCTTCAGGGCCAGCGTGGCCCAGTTGGCTCGCTCGACGACCCAACTCGCGGGCATCCGCCGGCAGATCGCCGCCCTCCCCAAGGCCAAGCAGGCCGCGCCGCTGGCGCAGCTGAATGCCATCGCCGCCAACCTGAAGAAACTCAAGGCGACGCTGGACGGCACCCGGCGCCAACTGCTGTCCGCCTGCCGCTGATTCGCGGCCGGGCGCTCGGGGATCAGTGCCGTCGGAGGGACTCGAACCCCCAACCCTTTCCTTAGGACGGAACAGCTCTATCCGTTGAGCTACGACGGCGGGCGCGCCGAAGTGTACGGGGCGGCGGCCGCATCCGGATGCGCTTCGAGGGGTTCCGACGGCTTCAGCCAGAGGACGGGCTGCCACGCAGCGGGCGGGCGGCCCGGAGGATGAGGATGGGAAGGCGCCCGGACGCGAGGCGAGGCGCCTACTCCATCCAACTCACGTGCAGCTCGGTGGGGCGGTCCTCACCGGCCTGGATCACGCTGATGCGTTCGGCGATGGCGGTCTTCATCTCGGGGACGTGGCTGATGAGGCCGACCAATCGTCCGTGACTGCCGAGTTGCCGCAACATCGTCATCACATCCTCGAGCGGCTTGGGATCGAGCGAGCCGAACCCCTCATCGATGAACAACGACCCGATCTCGATGCCACCCGAACCCATGCGCACGACATCGGCCAGGCCGAGCGCCAAGGCGAGCGACGCACAGAAGGTCTCACCGCCACTCAGGCTGGTGGCCGGTCGGCTCTTGCCGGTGAGGCCGTCCTGCACGGCCAGCCCCAGCCCCAAGAGCGTCCTCCCATCGCCACCCTCGTCCCGTGTGGCCTGCAATCGGAATCGCCCGCCGAGCAGGGCCTCGAAGCGACGGTTCGCTGCCTCCACGACATTCGCGAAGAGCGCCTGGAGCACGTAGATGTGGAGTCCGCTGTCGGCGCCGCGACCAGGGTTGAAGAGTTCTGCCAAGTGCACGAGGTCGGCGTTGTCGGCGACGATCTCCGCCCGCCTGCGGCATCGTTCCGCGACATTCGCGAGGCCGGCCCGGAATGCACGCAGTCGCGCTTGGGCATCCCGGGCTCGATCGTCGGCCTGCTCCTTGGCCGCGGACGCCACGCCGTGGGCCAGCTCCGCCGCCTGCCGATCCGCGAATCCATCGTGACGTGGCAATGCGGTGAGTGCGGCGGCCGCGCCCTCCGCCTCAGTGGTGGCGAGCGTCAGGTCGTGCAGCCGGTCGGCCATCGTCGACAGCCCCTGCTCCAGGCCCCGCAGCGCCTGCTTGCGGGCGTCCACTGAGTCGTAGGAACCACGTCCCGCCTGGGCCCGACCCAGGGCCACGACATGCGCCTCCGCCTTGGCCTGGGCCTCGGCCCTTGACACCGCCAACTGCGTGTCCAGTCGGGCCGCAGCCTGCATCAGCGCATCGCGCTCCTCGCGCAAGCCTTCGAGCAACCTGGTCGCCTGCGCGGCGGCCGTGCCCCGCGCCTCCAAGGCCAGTTCATCGCTGGCGAGTTGCGACTGCGCCGCCTCCAGGGCCCCGAGGTCGAGCGTGACCTGCGCTTCCAGCCCTACGACCTCCTCCGCTGCGTGCTGCAGGGCCTGCTCGGCTCGCAGGGCGGCTTCACGGGCCCCCCGCGCGGCGATCTCCAGTGCTTCGACGCGTTCCGCGGTGACCTCGACGCCGGTCGCGGACGACGGTTGCGGGTGCTCGAGCGAGCCACACACCGGGCAGGGCAGACCAGGACGCAGGCGGGCGGCCAGGGTCGCGGTGAGGCCTTCGATGAAGTGCCGGTTGGCGGAGGCGGAGCCAGCTTCCGCATCAGCCGCGGCCGTCGCGGCGGCCGCCAGTTGCTGCTCAAGGGCCGGCAGTCCAGCCCGCCCGGCAGCGATCCGGCGGCGAAGGTCCGTCTCCCGCTCGAGTGCCTGCTTGCGCCCGGCCAGCGCCAGGAGTTCGTCGGCGTCCGGTCGGGCGAGGGCGATGCGCTGCTGCTCCTCCTGCAGGGCGGGAAGCGCAGCGAGGCGATCCAGGCCCGCCTGCGCCTGGTCCTCCAGGGCCTCGATGGCCCCGCGCAGGGTCTGCTCCAGGCGAGGCCAGGCGGCGACCGCCTGCTCTGCCTCGAGCGCGGCCTGCAGCGCGCCACCGGCGGTGGCGGCAGCCAGGGCCCGCCCGCGCCAGACCTGTTCATCGCCGTCGTCATCGACCGCGATGCCGAGCGACAACGCGAGGGGCCGTTGCTCGTCGATCGCGGCACGCGCCGAACTGGCGGCGAGTGCGGCCCGCAGTTGCGCGTCCTGGGCCCGCGTGGACGCCTCCAGGGCCGCGGCCTCTGAACGCACCAGGGTTCGCGCATCGTCCGCCGCTCGCGCTTCCTCGGAGCGAGCGGCGGCCTCCGTCTCCCGCAACGCCGCCTCCTCCTCCAACGCCGGGGCCAGCTCCTGCAGCGTGAGCATCAGTGCATCATCGAGGCCGTGCTTCACCTGGTCGAGCATGCGCTGCTTCGCCTCGGCATCCAGCGAGACCTGGGCGTCGATGGCCACCAGCGCCTCGCGGACCTCGTTGGTGGCGAGGTCCTTGGCGGAACGGGCCGCTTGGGCATCCTCCTTGAGCAACCTGGCCACGTCCTCGTACAGCCGGGTCCCGAAGATGCGCTTCAGGATGGCCTCGCGCTCGGCAGTCCTGGCCCGCAGGAAACCGGCGAACTGCCCTTGCGGCAGCACCACCGTCTGCAGGAACTGATCCGCGGAGAGTCCGAGCCTGCGCTGGAGTTCCGCATTGGCGGTCGCGATGTTGCGCGCGAGCTCCACCTCGTGCCCGTCGGCCTCGATGCGGAAGAGCTTGCAGGTCGCCGGCTCCGGGGTCAGGGCATCCCCCGCGCGCTTCTGCGCCCGCATGTAGCGCGGTGTGCGGATGACCCGGAAGGTCCCCTCCGCGGTCTCGAAGACGAGTTGCACCTCGGTCTTCTCGTTGGCGGCGGCGAAGTCCGAACGCAGCCGCGCCTCGTCCGAATCATCACCAGACGGGCGGCCGTAGAGGGCGAACACGATGGCGTCGATGATCGTCGACTTGCCTGCACCGGTGGGCCCATTGATGAGGTAGAGGCCGCTTCCCGCGAGCTGGTCGAAGTCGATGCGCTGCCGCTCGCGGTAGGGGCCGATCGCGCTGAACGTGAGCTCGTGGATGCGCACGGTCAGCCCGCTGCCCGCTGCCGGGCACGTTCGAGGACGTCCTGCAGGATGCGCACGACATTGGTGCTCGGCTCCTCGCCGACGGCCCCCGCGTAGAAGTTGAGCATCGTCTCCATCGGGGTCACGGCCGCACCGGTCTCAGCGTCGCCCTTGTCTGCCTCCGCTCTGGCAGCCCGCCCTCCAGCCGGCCGTTGCACCGTGAGGATGCGTGAGAAGCGCTCCGACAGCTGTGCGTAGAAGTTGTCCGGGAGTCGGGCGTCGGTGAGCGTGAATTCCACGAAATCGTCCGCGTGCGCGGCATTGGCCCCCGAGCACAGTTCCGCCAGGGTTCCACTGAGTCGCGTCATGGCGGCGGGCTGCGGCAGGGGCACGACCTCGAGTGTGCATTCGCCCCGGGCATCCATGTCGACGATGGTGCAGGACTTCTCGTGCCCGGCCTCCGAGATGGAGTATCGCAGCAGCGATCCGGAGTAGCGGATCAGCGGTGCGGTGCCGCCACCCACATTGCGCGGACCGTGCAGGTGACCGAGTGCCACGTACTCGACGCCGGCGAACACGCCGCTCGGCACCGTGGCCAAGCCGCCGACGGAGATGTCACGCTCGCTGCCCGACTGCTCCTCCAGCAACTCCGCGCCCGTCTCCCGGCCCGTGACCACGAAGGCGTGGGCCACCACGATGGCACGGGTGGTCGCGTGCTCGGCCCGACGCATTGCCAGGTCTGTGCGCACCCGTCGCATGGCCTCCGACATCACCGCCTCATGACTGCGGCCGAGGAGTTGATCCGGTGCCGCCGCCAGGGCGCGACGGGCGCCGTCGGGGTCGAGGTAGGGCAGCGGGTAGATCACCACCGGTCCATGCTCGTCGTGCAACTCAACCGCGGTACCGACCTGCTCGTACTCCCCGACGATGCACACCCGCTCGTCGAGGAGGTTGCGGAACGCGGCCAACCGCGCACCCTCATCGTGGTTCCCCGCGGTCACGACCAAGGGGATGCCGGCTGCGTGGATGCGCGTGAACGCGGAGTTGAGCGCGCGGACGTCCTCGATGCCGGGGAAGGCGCGGTCGAACACGTCACCAGCGATGACGATGGCGCCGACATGACGGTCGATCGCGATATCGATCAACGCATCGACGGCCACCGCCTGCGCGGCCGAGAGGTCGTGGCCCGAGAGGCCCCGGCCCAAGTGCCAATCGGAGGTGTGCAGGATGCGCATGCTCCTCCTCCGGCTCCCGGTTCCCGGGACGAACCTATCCGTCACCCCCGACAGGCGGCGGTCGGCACGAGCGACTCCCAGCCGGGAACCATGAGGGCCTTGGGGTGACATGCACAGGCGCGTCGAAGGCCGCCACCGGCGCCGGCTGGACGGCGGTCCGACGAGCTGCTCAGGCGCGCACTCGAAGCGCCGCGACCCGGCCTCCCAACCGGATCAGAGCGCCTCGACGCCGTTGACCACCAGGCCGAACTCCTCGAGGTTCACCGGCCGCGAGGGATTGGCGGTGAGCAGGCGCATGGAATGGACGCCGAGGTCCTTGAGGATCTGCGACCCCGTCCCGTAGTTCTTGGGATCCGTGGGCGGCTTGTGCGACTCCATGTCGTCACCGTGCTCGTAGGCGCTGAGGCGGGCGAGGAGCCCGGACCCCTGCGAAGCCTGCGCTCGCACGTAGACGAGGGCACCGCGGCCCTCCGCCTGGATCCGACGCATGGACTCATGCAGGTGCTGCGCACACTCGCAGCGGACGGAACCCACGACATCGCCCAGCAGGCACTCCGCATGCACGCGCACGAGCACGTCCTCGCCGTCGCTGATGTCACCGGCCACCAGCGCGATGTGCTCCGTGCTGTCGATGAGCGATCGGTACCCCACCATGTGGAAGTGGCCGAAATCCGTCGGCAGCTCCGCCTCGGCGACGCGCTCGACTGCCCGCTCGCTGTGCATGCGGTACTTGATGAGGTGCTTGATGGACACGACCGGCAGGGTGTGCCGGTCCCCGAAGGCGCGGGCGTGGTGCGCGTCCATCAGCGCACCCTCCTCGGTGATGAGCTCGCAGAGGACGGCCGCCGGCTGCAGTCCGGCCATGGTCACCAGGTCGACCGCGGCTTCCGTGCCGCCACCGCGACGCAGCACCCCGCCATGCACGGCCCGGAAGGGGAACACGTAGCCGGGGCGCACGAAATCGGCGCGGGTGGCACCCGGATTGGCCAGCGCCCGTGCCGTGATGGCGCGGTCCGCAGCGGCAGCGCCGTTACCCACGACGTCGCGACTGTCTACTGCGACCGCCATGCCCATGCCGTGTGAATGCTGGTTGATGGCGGTCATCGGTGGGATGCCCAGTCGGTCGAGGCCCTCGCCCGGCATGGCCACGCCGACGATGCCACTGCTGTTGCGCACGAGGAAGGCCATGAGCGGCGTCGTCGCCAACTCGGCTGCGAAGACCAGATCGCACTCGTGCTCGCGTTCGTTCTCGTCGACGACGATGACTGCGCCGCCGTCGCGCAGTGCGGCAATCGCGGATTCGATGGTGTCGTATCTGACCGTCATAACTGAAGGAGGCTATCAGCGTTGCGACCGTCCCCCGAGTCGGTGGCGGCGCCCGACTCTGGACGACGGCCGGGGCCGCGCGAACAATGGTCGGCGCATGGGGAGGTTCGGGTATGGCGAAGCACAAGCGGAGCAAGGCGGAGAAGGCCGAGCGGGCTGGTCAGAAGGCCGCCCGGCTGGCCCACGGCTTCGAGCATCCCACAACACCCATCCATGCCGAGCACGAGGAGCTCCACACCCGTATCCCCCGGGCGGTCTACGAACGGGAGCTGCTGCGCCTGCAGGTGGAACTCGTGGCAATGCAGGAGTGGGTCCGCGTGTCCGGCGCACGGGTCGTCGTGATCTTCGAGGGACGTGATGCCGCCGGCAAGGGCGGCACCATCACCCGCATCACGCAGTACCTGTCCCCGCGAACCGTCCGTGTCATGGCGCTTCCGGTGCCCTCGGACCGCGAGCGCGGCCAGTGGTACTTCCAGCGCTACATCGAGCACCTCCCGGCACGCGGCGAAGTCGTCATCATGGATCGGTCCTGGTACAACCGTGCCGGCGTCGAGCAGGTGCTCGGGTTCTGCACCGAAGACCAGTACCGGTTGTTCCTTCGCCAGTGCCCCGAGTTCGAACGCATGCTCGTCGAGGACGGGATCATCCTCATCAAGTACTGGATGTCGGTGAGCGAGGAGGAGCAGGAGCGTCGCTTCCAGGACCGCATCGACGATCCCCTGCGGCAGTGGAAGCTCTCCACCACCGACCTCCAGTCGCGGACGCGCTGGGTGGACTTCTCCAAGGCGAAGGACGCCATGTTCGCCGCCTGCGACATCCCGGAGGCGCCCTGGTGGACGGTCGAGAGCAATGACAAGCGCGCCGCCCGGATCAACTGCATCACGCACCTGCTCTCCGTGATCCCGTACAAGCACATCGAGCACCCGAAGCTCGACATGCCACCACGACAGGATGCCGGCACCTACCAACGGCCACCGCGCAGCCTCTACCGCTCGGTGCCGAATGTGGCCGCCGGCATCGCCCGGGCGCACTACCTGTCGAAGCAGGAGGCGGCCGTCCAGGATCTGGCGGAACTCGGCGCCGCCGACGACTAGTTGCGCGGGCGCGGGGGTAGCCATCGCTCTGCGAGGATTGGCGTCCTATGGCGCCTCGCAACCTGTTGAACATCGAGCACGTCGGCAAGGACTACGGCAAGGGTCCGGTGCTCGCCGACGTGTCGCTCGGCGTCGCCGAGGCGGAGCGGGTGGGCATCGTCGGTCGCAACGGCGGCGGCAAGTCCACGCTCATGCGCATCATGGCGGGGCGGGAGTCCGCGGACAGTGGTCGCGTCACACGCGGCAACGACGTGCGCCTGGGGCTGCTGGCGCAGATCGACGACTTCGAGCCCGGCGCCACCGTCCGCTCCGTCGTCGTCGGGAACCGGGATGAGCACGAGTGGGCCGGCGATGCGCTCATCCGCGACGTCCTCACCGGCATCCTCGGCGGCTTCGATGACGCACTGCTGGACCGCACCATCGCCGGCATGAGCGGCGGCGAGCGCCGACGCGTGGCGTTGGCGCGCCTCCTCACCACCGAGCTCGACGTACTGCTGCTCGACGAGCCGACGAACCACCTCGACGTCGAGGCCATCGCCTGGTTGGCCGCCCACCTGAAGTCGCGGCGCGCGCTCGCCATCGTCGTCGTGACCCACGACCGCTGGTTCCTCGACGAGATCTGCGAGCGCATGTGGGAGGTCGTCGACGGCGGCGTCGAGGACTACGAGGGCGGGTACAGCGCCTATGTGCTCGCGAAGGCGGAGCGCGCTCGACAGGCCTCATCTGAGGACGCCCGGCGCCGCAACCTGCTGCGCAAGGAGCTCGCCTGGCTGCGTCGTGGCGCCCCGGCACGGACGTCGAAGCCCAAGTTCCGCGTCGACGCCGCCAACGAACTCATCGACAACGAGCCGCCCGCGCGGGACAGCATCGAACTCCTGGGTTTCGCAGGTGCGCGCCTGGGTCGCACGGTCTACGAGTTGCACGACGCAGACCTGGTGCTCGGCGATCGTCGGCTGCTGCGCAACGTGGACTGGAACATCGGGCCCGGTGACCGTATCGGCATCGTCGGCGTCAACGGCGCGGGCAAGACATCGCTGGTGCGCCTGCTCCTGGGCCAGTTGAAGGCCGCCGCAGGCAGGCTCGTGACCGGCAAGACAGTGAAGCCGGCATACCTGAGCCAGCACCTGGAGGAGCTCGATCCCGCGCTGCGTGTGCTCGAGTCCGTCGAGCACATCGCGCAACGGGTGGACCTGGGCAAGGGTCGCGAGCTGACAGCCTCGCAACTGTGCGAGAAGCTGGGCTTCGGCCCGGATGCGCAGTGGACGCCGGTGGGCGACCTCAGCGGTGGGGAGCGACGACGTCTCCAACTCACGCGCCTGCTCATGTCGGGGCCGAACGTGCTCGTACTCGATGAGCCGACGAATGATTTCGACGTGGAAACCCTGGCGGCACTCGAGGATCTGCTCGACGGATTCGCCGGAACGCTGCTCACCATCTCCCACGACCGCTACTTCCTGGAGCGCGTGAGCGAACGCTTCGTCGGCCTCCTGGGCGACGGACATGTGCGCGACCTTCCCGGCGGCATCGACGAGTACCTGCGCCTGCGCGCGAGCGCCACGGCCACACCCGCCTCCGCAAGCGCGACGAAGCCGAGGACGCGTCCTGCTGCGGCCGAAGAGCGCGCGCTCCGCAAGGAGGTGCAGCGCCTCGAACGGCAGATGGAGAAGGTGGAGGAGAAGGTGGCGAAGCTGCATGCCGAGATGGCGCAGCATGCCGCCGATTACAGCCGGGTCGCGGAACTCGACGGGGCCCTGCGCGCGTTGCATGACGAGAAGGCAGCCCTGGAAGAAGCCTGGCTGGCCGCCATGGAGGCCCTCGATGCCTGACCTCGCGTCATGATCCCTCGAACCACAGAAGTCGTTGTCAGGCAACGTCGTTTCGACATGCTGGCGCTCGGCGTGGCCGTGCTGGGGATCTCCAGTTCCGGACCACTGGTGGTGGCCTTCACCGGCCCGGTGCTGCCCATCGCCTTCTGGCGCACCTGCCTGGGCGCGCTGGCCACCGCCCCCTTCGCCTGGCGCCATCGGCGCTCCCTGCGTGCCCTGTCACGTCGCGAAGTGGCGCTCATGCTGCTGTCCGGCCTGTTCCTCGGCGCCCACTTCGCGACCTGGATCCCCTCGCTCCGCTACACCTCGATTGCCGCCTCCATCGCCATCGCCGCGACGCAGGTCGTGTGGGCCGGCCTGTTCGCCTACCTGGCCGGGCACCGAGCACCGGCTCGGGAGTGGATCGGCATCATCATCGCCATTGTCGGCGTCACCGTCCTCACCGGGCTCGATTTCGGCCTGGATCCGCGTTCCCTCATCGGTGACGCGCTCGCGCTTGCTGCCGCGTTGCTCGCGGCGGCCTACATGCAGGTCGGGCAGCATGTGCGCACCAAGGTGCCGGTGACGGCGTACACGACGATCGTGTATGCAGCATCGGCCTTGTCGTTGCTCGTGTTCCTCACCAGCACCGGTGTCGACTTCACGCACATGCCCGCGCGGAATTGGTGGATCATCATCGGCATCACCGCGTTCGCGCAGCTCGGCGGGCACAGCCTCATGAACCAGGCCCTACGCAGCTTCTCGGCGTCGACCGTGAGCCTGGCAGTGCTCGCCGAAGTGCCGGGGGCCACGTTGATGGGCTGGGTGTGGCCGGGCCAGACACCACAGTGGCAGTTGCTCCCCGCAGGGCTGCTCATCCTGTTCGGCACGGCCATCGTGCTGCGCTCGGGCCGCTCTCCCGCCGACGATTCACTGCCCCTCGGCGACTGACCTCGGCATCGACTGCGCTGCAATCGTCCGAAGGGCAAACGCTTGTTGCGCAGGTCTTGTGCGCGGGGCTGGCTTGCCGCACGATTCCTGTACACGTCGAGTACGAGGGAGGCGACCGTGAAGATCGCACACATCCTGTCGAACAAGGGCGCATTTGTCGCCACGATCAAATCTGGCGCAAGCGTCAAGCACCTGGTGGACGAGCTACGGCAATATGGGATCGGCGCCCTGGTGGTGTCCGAGGACGGGCGAAGCATCGATGGCATCGTCTCCGAGCGCGACATCGTCCGCAAGCTGTCGGAGTTCAGTGGTGAGGTGTCCGGGCTCAAGGTCGGCGACATCATGACGCGCGAGGTGCACACCTGCACGGCGGACGATCAGATCGAGGACCTCATGGGCGTGATGACGGAGCGCCACTTCCGCCACGTCCCCGTGGTCGACGCAGATGGCGCGCTCACCGCGATCGTGAGCATCGGCGACCTCGTGAAGTACCGCATGGAGGAACTGCACGACGAGCGCGCCGCGCTGATCAACTACATCACGAACTGACGCGGCCGAAGCGGGGCAGGAAGCGACCCACGCGTCTCTGGTATTCGCCGGCAGCCGCCTCCTTGGCGCGCCACAGCGCGTCCTCGTAGTGCGACTTCGACAGCAGGGTGAGGGCGAGCGCGCACCAGGTCACCATGCCGACCCAGGATCGTGTGTGCAGCGCCATGGAGAGGGCGATCGCCAGCACTGCCGTGTACATGGGGTGCCGAATCCAGCGATAGAGCCCGCTCGAGACGAAGGCGGCATTCGCGAGCGGTTCGGGGCGGACGCGGAACGAGCGTCCGAGTGATAGGTACGCCCACACCGCCAGCACCACGGCCACTGTGGCCGCGGTGGTGGCCATGAAGGCCCAGATCGGCGAGCGCAGCTCCAGGCCGCCTGGGGGGATCACGAGCAGCACGCCCAGCCAGAGGAACTGCAGACTGACGAGCAGGCGCCCGAAGTAGGCGCCGCAGGCGCGCTCCCCGACCTCGTTCAAGCGGTCGATCGATTGCATGCACACATCCTGCCCGAGGCCCCTCCCGCCTGCCCGCTGCACCGCGCGACCTCGCCGAGAACATGGCGTGTCCCGTGCCGCCGCCCGGTGGAGCAGGCCAGGGAGCGGACCAGGCGGAGGGCGGGAGGGTCGTCCGACCTGATGCCGAGTGGCGGTTTCGTCGCGCTGAACGGTAGACGTTGCGCGCGCGCTGTCGAACAATGGCCGCATGCAGTTCCTCGCCGCCAGTCCCCTGCTCTACGTCGCGCTCTGCCTCGGAGTCGGCTCGTACATCGGCCACCTCAAGTTCAAGTCATTCGGCCTGGGCCCGGCCGCGGTGCTCTTCCTCGCGCTGGGGCTTTCCGGTTACTTCGCCACCCATGACCTGGGCTATGACCCGACGACGCATTCGCTCATCATGCTGCCCGAGTTGAAGATGCTCGGGGAGTTCGGTCTGGCGTTGTTCGCCTACCTCATCGGGGTCTCATCCGGTCCTGCGTTCTTCGGCTCGCTGAAGACGGCGCTGGGTCCGGTGCTCTCCGTGGTGGCGGGCATGGTGGTCGGCGCCGGCATCGCCGTCGGGCTGGGGCGCCTCGCGGGCCTGGATATGGGCTCCATCACTGGCCTCTACACGGGCGCACTCACGAACACCCCGGCCCTGGCCGCTGCCTCGGCGGCGTCACCCGACGACGCCGCGAGGATCACCGTCGGCTACTCCATCACCTACCTCTTCGGCGTTCTCGCCATGCTGGCCGCCGGCTGGTTCGTCACGCGCAACCTCACCGAGGTCGCCGCGGAGGCGGCCAAGGAGCATCAGGACCTCGTGCACGTGAGCATCCGCGTCGACAAGGAGGGCCTGCCCTCACTCGGCGCTCTGGTGGAGGAGTTCGACAACCGCGTGGTGTTCTCGCGCTACCGCCACAACCGGGTCGTCACCATCGCCCTCGACGAGCACTGGCCCGTCCCCACCGACATCGTCACCGCAATCGGCCCACAGGACGTGGTGGATGCGGTCATCGAGCGCATGGGGCACGCGTCCTCGCTGCACCTGCCCCTCGATCGCAAGGACGTCGACTTCCGCCGCATCCTGGTGTCCCGCTCCGAGGTGGCCGGCAAGACCATCGGCGAGCTCAAACTGGGCCACAAGTTCGGCGCGGTGGCGACACGCGTGCGTCGCGGCTCCCTCGACCTGCTCGCCACCGACGACCTCACGTTGGCCCTGGGCGATCGTGTTCGCGTCACCGCCTCCGAGGAGCAGTTGGTGCGTGTCGCCAGGTTCTTCGGCGACCAGGAGCGCGAGACGGGCAACATCAATCCGGTCGCCACCATGGCCGGCATCGCCATCGGCGTCGCCATCGGCGCCATCGAGCTCCCGATGCCCAACAACGTCGCGCTCATGCTTGGCAATGCGGGCGGCCCGTTGGTGGCCGGCCTCATCCTCGGCAAGCTGCAGCGCACCGGTCGGATCGTGTGGACCGTCCCGCATGCCGCGTCGGCCGCGATGAGCGAACTGGGCCTGCTGCTGTTCCTCATGTACGCGGGCGCCAAGGCCGGCGCCGCCCTCTTCACCTCGCTCGCCGGAACTCCGTGGGCGCAGATGATCGCCATCGGCGTGGTTGTCGCGCTCACCTCGGCGCTCCTGCAGATCCTGCTCGGTCGCCTCGTCTTCAGGACGCGCGTGTTCGAGCTGGCCGGCCAGCTGGCCGGTTCGCAGACGCAGCCCGCGGTGCTGGTGTTCGTGAACGAGCGCCTGAAGTTCAACCCCAACGTCAACGTCGCCTACTCCTTCGCCTACCCGGCGGCCATGGTGAGCAAGGTGATGATCGCGCCGCTCATGGTGCTGTTCCTGCGCTGAGGGGTCGTTGGACGCGCCGCACAGGGGACTTTCGGCTCACGATCATCGGTCGATACTTTGGGGTAAGTGGTAATCATCACGCGATGAACGGCACTTCCGGCGCGTGAACGCTGGAACAATTGGCCCATGAGATTCCTCGCCGAGAACCCCATCTTCTACATCGTCCTCATGCTCGGTCTGGGCTCCTACATCGGGCATGTGAAGTACAAGTCCTTCGGCCTCGGCCCGGCGGCCGTGCTCTTCGTCTCCATCGGTTTCGCGGCCTACTTCGCCACCCATGGCATCGTCATCGACCCCGGCTTCATGACGGGCTACAAGATGGTCGGCGAGTTGGGCCTGGCCATCTTCGCCTACCTCATCGGCGTCTCCTCCGGGCCGGCCTTCTTCGGCTCGCTGCGCACCGCCTGGGGCCCGGTCCTATCCGTGGTGGCCGCCATGGTGTCCGGCGCCTTCGTCGCCATCGGCCTGGGCAAGGCCGCCGGCCTGGACACCGGCATGATCTCCGGCCTCTTCTCGGGCGCCCTCTCGAACACCCCCGCGCTCGCAGCGGCGGCGGCCGCTGCGCGCACACCCGCCCAGGCCGAGCAGATCACCGTCGGGTACTCGCTCACCTACCTCGGTGGCGTCCTGGTCATGCTCGCCGCGGCCTGGTTCGTCACACGCGACCTCGAGGAGGCGGCCCGCGAGGCCGAGAAGGACAACGCGGAACTGCAGCAGGTCTCGATCCGCGTCGACAACGAGGGCTTGAAGACCCTGGGCGAGTACATCGCCGACTTCGACAACCACATCATCTTCTCCCGCTATCGCCACAACCGGATCGTCACCATCGCACTCGACGAACACCGTCCGGTGCCCGGCGACATCGTCACCTGCATCGGTCCGGAGGACGCCGTCTCCAAGGTCGTGGCACTGCTCGGCCATGCCTCGACCCTGCACCTGGCACTGGATCGCAAGGATGTCGACTTCCGTCGCATCCTGGTGACGAGCCGGAATGTCGCCGGCCGCACCCTCGGTGAGCTCAACCTCGGGCACAAGTACGGCGCTGTCGCCACCCGCGTGCGGCGAGGCTCCATCGAGGTGCTTGCCACCGACGAACTCACACTGGCGCTCGGCGATCGCGTGCGTGTCACGGCGTCGCAGGAGCAATTGGCCAAGGTGGCGAAGCTCTTCGGCGATCAGGAACGCGAGTCCGGCAACATCAACCCGGTGTCGCTCATGCTCGGGCTCACCATCGGCATCGCCATCGGTGCCATCTCGGTCCCGCTTCCGAACAACCTGCACATGCAGTTGGGCAACGCCGGCGGTCCCATCGTGGTGGGCCTCATCCTCGGCAAACTCCAACGCACCGGCAAGATGGTGTGGACGGTGCAGCACGCCGCGTCGGCGGCCATGAGCGAGCTCGGCCTGCTGCTGTTCCTGGTGTTCGCGGGTACCAAGGCCGGCACCGCACTCGTCACCGCCATGGGGGGCAACACCTGGATGAAGGTGGTGCTCATCGGGCTCGTCGTCGCGGCCGTCTCGGCGCTCGTGCAGTGCGGCCTGGCCAGACTGAACAGGACGCGAACGCCGGCGTTGGCCGGTCAGCTCGCGGGTTCGCACACGCAGCCCGCAGTGCTCGTCTTCGCGAATGACCGCCTGAAGTTCAACCCCAACGTGAACCTGGCGTACTCCTTCGCCTATCCCACGGCGATGGTCACCAAGGTGCTCATCGCACCCCTCATCGTGCTGTTCCTGAAGTAGGGACCGCGCGATCGCAGTTCGCGCTGATAGCGCACAGCACTGACTCCCGCAGTGCGAAGCAGGGCCCGCGCATCATCATTGGCGGGCCTTGCTGCTGTGCGTCGGTGAGCCAACGCAGGCTTGCCGGCGAGCACCGGGCACGAGCGCTACAGGTGATCCCCAGCGTTGGCCATGATGGCGTCGTGGACATACTGCGCCAGGCCCGCGGCGCGGTTGTCGTAGTGCTGCGCGAACCCCGGGTCCCCCACGTACATCTCGGCCAGGCCCGTGTGCATGTCGTACGAACAGGGATAGAACCAGCGCTCGATGAGTTCGCGGTGGCGCTCGGCGCAGGCCTTGGCCTCCACGCCGTCCGCCGGTAGTCCCGCCCGCATGAGTGCCAGGAAGTCGAGTTCGATGACCTCGGACTCCTCGCCGTGGCGCTCCCAGTCCTCCTTGTTGTAGTTCGAGGTGCGACGGTCCGACTCGCGGTACGCCTGGGTCGCGCCCCACCGACGGCGCACGGAGGTCTCGAACTGCAGCGGGTCCTCGCCGCCGAAGACGCCTGTCGCGCCATCGGCGTTCGGGTTCATGGCCATCCCGGGTCCCTCACTCGTCCGTGTACACGATAACCCGCTTGCGCGTCCGAGGCTTGACCTTCACATCGCGTGAAGCCCTACCGTGTCGGCATGACCCACTCGATCTCCGAGGCCGCCGGCTTCGCCGGCGTGAGCACCCGCGTGCTCCGTCACTATGACGCCATGGGATTGCTGCAGCCGTCAGGCCGGACCGACGCGGGCTACCGCCAGTACAGCGATGCGGACCTGCTGCGCCTGCAGCGCATCATCGGCTACCGCGACATGGGCATGGGACTGGGCGACATCCGTCGCCTGCTGGCCGCCGGGCCCGACGACGCGATCGAGTTGCTGGAGCAGCAGGAGGCGGTGCTCACTGCCGCCTTGGATCGCGTTGGCACGCAACTGGAATTCGTCACCAGGACACGGAGGGCAAGGAAGATGGGCGTGAATCTCACCCCGGAGGAGTTGCGTGAGGCGTTCGGCAACGAGGACCCCACGCAGTTTCAGGAGGAGGCGGAGCAGCGCTGGGGGACGACGGACGCGTACAGGGAATCGCACCGCCGCACGTCGCAGTTCACGAAGGAGGACTGGGCGCGTCAGGCCGCTGAGACGGAGGCAGTCGAACTCGCATTCGCAGACGCGCTGCGGGCCGGGCTGCCGGCGGATGGCGTGGACGCGAAGGCGGTGGCGGAACGGCACCGCCTGCAGATCGACCGGTGGTTCTACCCCTGCTCGCATGAGATGCAAACGGGCCTGGCCGAGATGTACGTCGCCGATCCGCGATTCACCGAGCACTACGAGAAGCGCGCTCCGGGGCTGGCCGCCTACGTCCGCGACGCCATCATCGCCAACGCCCTAGACCACCTGTAGAAGCCCAGCAACAGCCGACGGCTCCTTCGTTCACGGATTGCGGGGGCAATTCCGTGAACGAAGGAGCCGTCGGCCGCTGGAGGGCAGCTAGGCGAGCACCTCGGCGACCGGCGTGTAGGGAAGCGCGTGTGCCTCGGCGACATGCACCTCGGTCACCTTGCCGTCGAACACGTTGAGACCCAACGCCAGCGCCGCGTCATCGCGCAGGGCCTGCTTCCAACCCTTGTTCGCCAGCGCCACCGCGTACGGCAGGGTGACGTTGGTGAGCGCATAGGTCGACGTGTGCGGAACCGCGCCGGGCATGTTGGCGACGCAGTAGAACAGCGAGTTGTGCACCTGGTAGGTGGGCTCCGCGTGCGTGGTGGGGCGCGAGTCCTCGAAGCAGCCACCCTGGTCGATCGCGATGTCGACGAGCACCGAACCCGGCCTCATGCGACGTACGAGGTCATTGCTCACCAACTTGGGCGCCTTGGCACCGGGTACCAGCACGGCGCCGATGACCAGGTCGGCCTCCAGGCAGGCCTGCTCGACCTCGAAGGCGTTGGAGGTGATCGTCTGCACTTCGCCGTTGAACTGCAGATCGACCTGTCGCAGACGGGCCACGGACTTGTCGAGGATGAGCACGCGCGCCTGCATGCCGTGCGCGATGAGCGCGGCGTTCAGGCCGGCAACGCCAGCGCCGAGCACCACGACGGTCGCCGCGCGCACCCCGGTGACGCCACCGAGGAGCGTGCCGCGACCGCCCGCTGCGCGCATCAACGCGGCCGCGCCAACCTGAGGAGCGAGGCGCCCCGCGACCTCGCTCATGGGAGCGAGCAGCGGCAGCGAGCGGTCGGGCAGTTCAACGGTCTCGTAGGCGATGGCCGTGACACCGCGCTCGATGAGCGCATCGGTGCAGGGGCGCGACGCCGCGAGATGGAGGTAGGTGAAGAGCGTCTGGCCCTGACGCATCCGGTGGTACTCATCGGCGATCGGCTCCTTCACCTTGAGGATGAGGTCTCCGGCCGCCCACACCGCGTCGGCATCGGCGAGGATCTGCGCGCCCGCCGCCGCGTACTCGTCGTCACTGATGGAGGAGCCGACGCCCGCGCCCTGCTCGACGAACACCTGGTGGCCGTTCACCACCAGCTCGTGCACCCCAGCGGGCGTGATCGCCACCCGGAACTCGTTGTTCTTGATCTCCTTGGGAACACCGATCTGCATTGCTACCTCCTCAGGTATACCGCCGAATTGTGAATAATCGACGGTTTCCTGTCCAGTGCTCAGAAGATCATTCGATAATATTGCGCCATGGCTCCCGCATCTGCGAAATTGACGGCTCCCTCGCCGGCCCTCGCGAATTTTATTCTCGACGCCATCGATCGCGAGATCGTGCGCCTGCTCAGCAGCGATGGGCGCATGCCGAACAACGCGCTCGCTGAGACGGTCGGCATCGCACCATCGACCTGCCTGGGACGGGTCCGCGCGCTCATCGAGCGCGGGGTCATCCGTGGCTTCCACGCGGACATCGACCCGGCCAGCATCGGGCTGTCGATCCAGGTGCTCATCGCGGTGCGCCTGCAGGCGGACGCGCGCGCCAACATCGGGCGCTTCGCCACCGAGATCTCCCGACTGCCGGGCGTCATCAACGTGTTCTTCCTCGGTGGCGCCGACGATTTCATCGTGCACGTGGCCGCCGCCTCGACGGATTCGCTGCGCGACTTCGTCGCGGAGCACCTGAGCCGCCGACCGGACGTCGCCAACACCGTCACCAACCTGATCTTCGAGCACACCCACTCGGGCGAACTGGTGTGACGGGCGGCGGCTCCGCTCAGCCCTTGATGTCGATGACGAAGCGGTAGCGGACGTCGCTCGCCACGACCCGATCCCACGACTGGTTGATGTAGGACGGGGCGATGCGCTCGATCTCGCTCACGATCCCGTGCTCACCACAGAAGTCGAGCATCTCCTGCGTCTCCGTCATGCCACCGATCCCCGAAGCGGACAGGCTGCGGCGTCTGTCCATCAGCCCGCCGGCGTTCACCGACAGTGGCGCACCGGGCAGGCCCAGGATCACCAGCGTGCCATTCCACCTGAGCAACTTGATGTACTCGTTGATGTCGAGTTCCGCGGAGACGGTGTTCAGGATGAGGTCGAATGCGTAGCGCGCATTGCGCATCTGCTCGGCGTCGCTGGTCGAGATGAAGTCATCCGCTCCGAGGGCGAGCGCCTGCTCGCGCTTGCCCGCGGAATGAGAGAGCACGGTGACGTGCGCGCCCAGCGCGTGCGCCAACTTCACACCCATGTGCCCAAGACCCCCGAGGCCCATGACCGCGACCCGGGTTCCCGGACCCGCGTTCCAGTGGCGCAGCGGCGACCACAGCGTGATCCCCGCGCACAGGAGCGGTGCTGCTGCTGCGGGATCGAGTGATTCCGGAACGCGCAGCACGAAGCGCTCGTCCACGACGATGGAGGTCGAATACCCGCCCAGTGTGGGCTCACCGGTGCCACGCATGCGCGAGTTGTAGGTCCCGACATTGCCGTTGTGGCAGTAGTTCTCGAAGCCCGCGTTGCAGGCCTCGCAGTCGCCGCAGGAATCGACGATGACGCCCACTCCGACGAGCTCCCCGACGCGGTAGCGGGTGACCTGCTGGCCAGTGGCAACGACCCGGCCGACGATCTCGTGCCCGGTCACGAGCGGCAGCATGGGCGAGCCCCATTCGCCGCGCGCGGTGTGGATGTCGGAATGGCAGACGCCGCAGAAGTCGATGTCCACGACCACATCACGCACGCCCGGCTCACGCCGCTCGATCTCCAGGGCCTGAACCGGAGCCCCGGCCTCCGTCACGCCCCATGCCTGCACGCGTCCCATGGTCAACCCTCTCGTGTAGTGCCCGCTGCCACCATATCCGAGGCAGGGGAAGCCGATCGGCGTGGGTGTGTGCCTAGTAGCGGCGTAGCCGCAGGTCGACGTAGTCGGACTTGGGCCGACGACGCAGCACCTCGACGCCGATGACGGTCACGACCGCGCCGATCGCGTTGTAGCGCTCGGGGTGACTGCTCGAGGTGGCGTTGAGGAGGGCGCTCACGAGGAAGCACAGTTCGACGAGTCGGCCGAGGTTGCGCTGCCGGGGGGTGACATCGTTCACGGCGTAGCGGTTGGCCAGCCAGGCCACCGCCAGCATGAGGAGCGACACGACTCCGTAGAGCGCGCGCAGCCACAAGGGCAGACCCGTCGTCCTGTAGTGGCCCAGAGCCACCCGATCGAGCACCCACGAACTGCCCGCCGCTGCCAGCCCGGTGAGGAGGAACGCCCAGGCGAGCGACAGCCAGGTGGCGTAGAGGGCTAGGCGGCGCAGATTCACCCGCGGATTCTTTCAAGCGGAAGCGCAGGCGCCTAGGGACGGAGTGATCGAATCGACGAGCGTTTCCGGTCCTCAGGCACCCGGCAGGAGCGTTACTTGTCGGTTCAACTATTTTGGTATAACATTCAACTAGTGCCGGCAGAGCGTCGGCAATCGACTGCAAAGGAGTCCCCCATGGACCTCGTCCTGCTCGTGGGCCGCATTCTCTTCGGCGCCCTCTTCATCCTCTCCGGCACCGGCCACTTCGCCCAGCGCGAGGCCATGGTCGGCTACGCCAAGTACAAGAAGGTCCCGATGGCCGGCGCCGGCGTGGCCGTCAGCGGCCTGGTCTTCCTCCTCGGTGGCGCAGCCATCATCCTGGGCATCCTCGCCGGCTGGGCCTCCCTTGCCATCGCCATCGTGCTCTTCCTCACCGCCGTGATCATGCACGCGTACTGGCGCGAATCCGACGCGGCCGCCAAGCAGACCGAGCAGATGGCCTTCAACAAGGACATCTCACTGGTCGGCGCCGCACTCATCTCGTTCGTGTTGTTCCAGAAGTTCGGCGCGGACCTGAACTGGCTCATCACCAAGTAGCCGGTGCCATGACGAAGGCCGCGGTCCCCACACGGGACCGCGGCCTTCGTCATGCATGCGTGCGCCTACAGGTCGGCCCAGCCACCGGGGACCATCTCGTCCGCCTGCTCCGGTCCCCATGACCCTTGGAAGTACGGGTACATCCGTACCTCGCCGTTGAGCACGTGGTCGAGGATGCGCCACGACTCGAGCACCGAGTCGATGCGGGTGAAGCGGTAGTGGTCGCCGTCGATGGCGGCACCGAGCAGGCGCTCGTAGGCCTCCTTACGCTCACCGAGCGCCGAGCCGAACTCGACGGTGAGCCGCACGGGAACCGCGACCAGATCGGCGCCCGGTGCCTTGGCGAGGAACTCGATGTCCACACCGTCGTTCTTCCCCATGCGGAAGCGCAGGAGATTGGGGCCGGGCGCGGGATGGTCGCTGGAGTTGAACAAGAGCCGCGGCGGCTGGCGGAACTCCACAATGGCCTCCAGCGACGTCTCCGCCAGGTGCTTGCCCGTGCGCAGGTAGAAGGGCACGCCCGCCCAGCGCCAGTTGTCGATGAAGAAGGTGGCAGCGACGAAGGTCTCCGTGTTCGACGCCTGCGCGACGCCGGCCTCATCGCGATAGCCGACATACTGGCCGCGCACGACATCGTCCGGATGCAGGGTGCGGATCGCGTGGAGCACCTTGTTCTTCTCATCCTGGATGGGGTCCGACGTGAGGTCCGTAGGAGGCTCCATGGTGAGCAGGGAGAGCACCTGCAGCAGGTGATTCTGGAGGACGTCCCGCATGGCGCCGACCTCCTCGTAGAAGGACCCGCGGCCCTCGACGCCGAATGACTCGGCCATCGTGATCTGCACGCTCTTGATGTAGTTGCGGTTCCAGACCGGCTCGAACAGCGTGTTCCCGAAGCGGAACACCAGGATGTCCTCGACGGACTCCTTGCCGAGGTAGTGGTCGATGCGGAAGATCTGCTCCTCCGGGAGCATGCGCTCGAGTGCGCCTTGCAATTCAAGGGCGCTTGCCAGGTCGCGGCCGAACGGCTTCTCCACGACCACCCGTGAGTTCGATGTGCAGCCGGCGATGGCCAGTCCGCGCGTGACCTCCTCGAACAGCACCGGCGGGATCGCCAGGTAGAACACTGCGCTCTCCTTGCCGGCGAGTGCGCCTGCGATGTCCGCGTACACCTGCGCGTCCTCGTAGTTGCCCACAACCAGGGACAATTCGCCCAGCAACTTCGTGAGTACGGCCTCGTCGACGTCCTTCACGGACGTGCGGATGGCCGACTCCGCATTGTCGAGGAACTGCTGCCGGTCCCATCGGGTTGATGCGACACCGATCACGTCGACGCCCAGTTCGCCGTTCTTCTCCATGTGATACAACGCGGGGAACAGCTTCTTCTTCGCGAGGTCGCCGGTTGCGCCGAACATGACCAGGGCGTCAGCACGCTTCTTCATGTCACTTCCCGTTCTGCTCGAGAGCTATGAGGCGACAACGTTGGTGTCGTCGGCAGGCATTCCCAGTGTGACATCGGTGACCACCGTGACCGCGGTCATTGCCGCGAGTTGCACCGCCGGCAGCGCCGGATCCCCGACGACCACGCGCGACAGGGCATCCCGCTTGGACTCGCCCAGGACGAGCAGGGTGCAGAACCTGGTGCCGGCCAATCGCCGCAACGAGATCGTGGTCCGTATCGATGGTGGCTTCGGCGACGCGGACTCCGCGTATACGGGAGTCTCGAACTGCACGTGGTCAGGGAACACCGACGCCACATGCCCATCCTCACCGACGCTGAGCACGACCGCGTCGAATTCGGCATCGCCGACCGCCGCGAGCAACTGCTCCGCATAGTCGATGACGATCTCGCCGAGGGAAGCACGTGACGGCGGCAGGTGCCGATGCACGACCAGCGACACCGAATCCATGCCAAGGGCCTCGACGATGGCCGTGTCATTGCGATCAGCGTCGCCGTACTCGACGAAGCGCTCGTCGGCGATCCAGATGTGCAGCTTCCCGGCGAGTCCGGCATGGAACTCCTGCCTGATGCCGGCGCCGAGCGCAGCGCCGGATCGACCGCCACTGAGCACGACATGGGCGTCGCGACCAGCCGCCCAGGCAGCGCGCACGGCACGTGCGGTGTCGCTCGTAACCTGCGCGATGGCCTCTGAGGCAGGTGTGATCCCACGAATATCCACGCTGCAAGTGTGCCGCTCGGGAGCCGTCAGGGGCACCCGCGGAGGGATTTCCGCGCTTCCCGAACAATGCCCTAAACTTCCCCCGCTGTGCCTTGGGGCGCGGCGCGCCGCCCTAGCTCAGTCGGCAGAGCGTCTCACTCGTAATGAGAAGGTCGTCGGTTCGATTCCGACGGGCGGCTCCACGTCTCCCTGTGTCGGTTCGCCCGCGTGCGACCGTTCGGCTCAGCCCCGACCTGTGACGATTCCCGCGTATCCCCGATTGACAGGGTCCTGCACCACCGCTTGGGGCCGAATGCTGCTGGCGGTGCGGGAACGAGCGGTCTAGCGTCATGGCGTCCCAAGCAGCAAGGGGATCTGATGCAGAAGTTGACGATGCCTGCCGCACTGTTGCTCGCGGTGCTGATCTCGAGCACAGTGCCCGCACCCGCTGCCGCCTACAGCAAGGCGGAGACGGATTACGTCGCGACCCTCCGCTTGATGGACAAGAGCGTCGCGACTCATCGGTTGCCGGACTTCCGGTTGATCAAGCTGGGGCATCGGTTGTGCACGGGGTTCGATTCCGGTGTGACCGTCCAGCGATTCCTGCACAACTTCCTGGCCAGGAGGCCCAGCAGATTCGCCATGAAGGTCGTGTCCGCGGTGCTTCCCGCGGCCATCATCTACCTCTGTCCCAGGCACCTGGATCAGCTCAAAGCACTGCACTGAGCGCCTGTCGGCCCGCCACGCCTGCATCGAAGCGCGCGGCACGGGTCACGCCGAGCGTGGAGTGACCTTCCAGGCCCGCTCCTTCATGAACTCCTTGACGTGTGCGACCCGGCCGATGGTGTTCATCATCTCGGTGTAGAACAGCACGGAGAGGACGATGAACGTCACAAACCAGTTGCGGTGCCGCTTGATCTCTGGCGCGCTGAGCAGGTAGGCGTTGATGGCCTGGGCGGGACCCACGCTGGCGGTGAACAGCGTCGTGAGGACGAAGATCGGGATGAGGTAGTCGAGCCTCAGGAGTCCTCCAGCGCGGTAGGCGAAGTACGCGATGAGCGGGATCGCCTGCACGGACACCCAGGGGTAGACCTCGCGCCAGCCCAACAGATAGAACGCGCCCAGGCGTTGCCGCAGCGAGAAGTCCTTGTTGAACGCCAACCGCAAGCCGTGCTTGAGCGACACCTGGAACCAACCCTGCGCCCAACGCATGCGTTGGTGCCACAGCACACGGAAACTGGTCGGCGCGAGCTCCCAACACACGATCTTCGGATCGGAGACGATGTTGCCGCCCTCGCTGATGACACGCATCGAGGAATCGATGTC
>JAJXSV010000130.1 GCA_021784375.1 Actinomycetes bacterium
GGCACCGGCTGCCGCTCAACCCCGCAGAGGGCAGACGGTGTCGCATCGATGTTTCGGGATTCGCGCCAATGCGTTTCGCGCATATGACGGATTCCTGAGTGAAGGTTCGGGTTCGGCTGGCCGTGCTAAATCGCAGCCGGGCCGCGTTCCCCGGTCCGGACCCGCACGACATCCTCCAGATCGGTGATCCAGATCTTGCCGTCACCGATGCGGTCGGTGTGGGCCGCCTCGACGATGAGGTCGATGAGCTCATCCACCTGCGCATCGTCAACGACCAGTTCCAGTCGCACCTTGGGCACCAGATCGATGCGGTACTCGGCGCCGCGATAGACCTCGGAGTGCCCTCGCTGCCGGCCGTAGCCACTGGCCTCGGACACGGTCATGCCGGTGATACCCGCGTGCTCGATGGCCGATTTCACGTCGTCGAGCTTGAAGGGCTTGATGATGGCCGTGATGAGCTTCATGGTCACGCCTCCTGTCCGGTGTAAGCAGTGGCGAAGCTTCCGCCACCGGTGCGCGAGTCGAGTTCGTAGGCGGTCTCCGCGTGCTCGGTGGCATCGATACCTTCGATCTCCGAGTCGCGATCGACACGCAATCCGATGGTGAGGTCGATGAGTTTGCCGATGATCAGCGTCATCACGAAGGAGAAGGCGAGCACCGAGAAGGCACCCAGCGCCTGCAGCCGCAGCAGGGTGAGATCACCGCCGTAGAAGAGACCGTTGAGGCCGACGGAGTTCACCGCCTTGGCTCCGAAGAAGCCGATCGAAAGCGTGCCCACGATGCCGCCGACCAGGTGGACACCGACGACGTCGAGGGAGTCATCGAGGTTGAACTTGTACTTGATACCGACCGCGTAGGCGCAGATGGCACCGGCGATAAGGCCGATGAAGATGGCGCCGGTGGGTGTGACGAAGGCGCAAGCGGGGGTGATTGCGACCAGACCGGCGACGGCACCGGAGGCGGCACCCAGTCCAGTGGCGTGACCATCACGCAGGCGCTCCACGATCAGCCAGCCCGCCAGCGCAGCAGCGGTGGCCACTTGCGTGTTCATGAAGGCGAGTCCTGCCAAACCGTTGGCGCTGAGCGCGGAACCGGCGTTGAAACCGAACCAACCGAACCACAACAGGCCGGTGCCGATCATGACGAGGGGGATGCTGTGTGGACGCATGGGCTCCTTGCGGAAGCCCACACGACGACCGAGCAACAGGGCCATGGCCAGCGCCGCGGCGCCGGCATTGATGTGCACTGCGGTGCCACCAGCGAAGTCCTCGACGCCCTTGGCGGCCAGCCAGCCGGCACCGGTGATGGTCTTGCCGTCGGCGCTGGCGTTGCCGAAGTAGAAGACCCAGTGCGCGACCGGGAAGTAGACGACCGTCACCCACACGATGACGAAGACCACCCAGCTGATGAACTTGGTGCGATCGGCGATGGAGCCGGAGATGAGTGCCGGGGTGATGACCGCGAACATGAGCTGGAAGGCCGAGAACACGAGCACCGGTATGGCCAGTTTGGCACCGTTGTTGGCGAGGTCATTGACCAGGCTTCCCAGGTGCGACGGGGCGATCCTGCCGATCCAGCCGCTTCCGGAATCCGTGAACGCCAGCGAGTAGCCATAGGCGACCCAGAGCACGCTCACGATGCCGATTGCGCTCATCGACATGAGCATCATGTTGATGACGCTCTTGGTGCGCACCATGCCGCCGTAGAAGAACGCGAGTCCCGGCGTCATGAGCAGCACGAGCGCTGAACTGGCCAGGACCCAGGCGGTATCGCCTGAGAATGTTTGAGGCATCGTGACCCTCCCTGATCTCGGTGTCGTCGATGACGGTGCCATCGCGAACGCCACCGTTGGTGGCTGAAGGGTTGCCTGCTCATGTTTCAGTTCTGGTGCTGCGCAGGTTTCGCGACCGTAACGCAGCGGGCATTCGTGTTACATATGGATGTCACGGGGCCCGGGCTCGGACACGACGAAGGCCCAGGCGCGTGCCTGGGCCTTCGTGTGGTGCGGTTGGCGATCAGCCGAGGTTGGCGATGTTCGCCTGGGCGATCGCAAGCGGCACGTCCGGGAGACCGGCGTAGTAGTTCTTCTCGGCCTGCAGTGGCACGCAGGTCTGCGTGAGGTAGGTCATGAAGTCCTTGATGGCCTTGATCTTCGCAGCGTCTGCCTGACCGTTCGGCAGCTTGCCGTCGGTGCGGACGAGACCGTAGGTCCAGCCAGCAATGCCGTAGGCACCCGGATCCTTCGTCGAGTAGTCGGGCTCGATCTCACCCTTCGCCTTCACCGAGACGGTGGAGAAGAAGGCCGAGGCACCGGCCGTGGTCGGGCCGACGTAGTTGCCAGCAGTGTTCCGCACGGCGACCGTACCGAGGTTGCTGTCCTTGGCGAAGGAGAGCTCCGCGTAGCCGATGGCACCGGGCTTGCTCTTCACCGTGGAGGCCACGAGCGGAGAACCCGAGACACCCTGGAAGGTACCGTCCGAGGGCAGGTCGCCCGGGAAGGCGGCGGTGAAGGTCTGGTTGCCACCCTTGTCCCAGACGTTCGGGCTGGTGCCGGCCAGGAAGTTCGTCAGCAGCGACGAGGTGCCGGAGCCGTCCGAGCGGTACACGACCGAGATCGGGAGGTTCGGGAGCTTGATGCCACCGGTGGTCTTGGTGACCGCCTTGTAGGTGGGGACGAGCTTCTTCACCTTGACGATCTTGCCGTTCTTCTTGACGATCTTGCCGTTCTTGCGAAGCGGGACCATCTTGTACTTCTTCACCACGACGGTCGTGGTCGTGGGCTTGCCCTTGTTGTCAGCAATGATCTCGGGGTCGTTCCACATCTTCACCTTGCCGGCGAAGATGTCGGCGATCGTCTTCTGGCTCATGTTCACCGAGCTGATGCCGGGCAGGTTGAACATGACGGCGACGGGGCCGACGATCATCGGGATGTACTCCCAGCCGAAGTTGGCATCCGTCTTCATGAGCGAGTCAGAGAACGCGAAATCGACCGTACCGGAGCGGAACATGCTCTGGCCCGTGCCCGAGCCGGTGCCCGTGTAGCTCACGGTGTTGCCGGTGGCATCGTGGTAGCCCGCAGTGCAGGCGTTGACGTAGTTGAGAATGAACGTGGAGCCGGCACCTGTGATGGTGACGCCGGCGGCAGCCTGCGAGGGCGCCACGGCGAAGCCCGTGAGGGCTACGGCCACGGCCGCGGCCGCTGCAAAAGACTTGCGGAACTTCATCCGCTTCTCCATTCGATCGGGGAACTTGCAGTCCAAACGCTAGGAGCCGTTCCGAAACGCATTGTGGTGCGTCCGGGAACGGCTCCAAACGGGAAGATGAACGCTGGGTGAACTACCCGAACTGACCCGTGACGTAGCGTTCGGTTCGGTTGTCCTTGGGGTTGGAGAAGATCTGCTTCGTCTCTCCGTACTCGATCATGCGCCCAGGTTCCCCGAGTTCGGCAAGGAAGAATGCCGTGTAGTCCGAGACACGAGCCGCCTGCTGCATGTTGTGCGTCACGATGACGACGGTGACCTCATGCTTGATGTCGTCGATGGTCTCCTCGACTCGCAAGGTTGACGCCGGATCGAGCGCCGAGCAGGGCTCATCCATGAGCAGCACCTTGGGGTTGACGGCCAGGGATCGCGCGATGCACAGACGCTGCTGCTGACCCCCTGAGAGTCCGAGCGCCGGGTCGTCGAGACGATCCTTGACCTCGTTCCACAGGCCGGCTTGGTGCAGCGACTTCTCCACGAGGGTCTGCTTGTCGTCCACTTTCAGGCGCGCGAGCTTGGGTCCAGCGAGCACGTTTTCGCGAATGCTCATCGACGGGAACGGGTTGGGCTTCTGGAACACCATTCCGATGCCAAGGCGCACCCTGGTCACGTCCTCACCTTCGGCGTAGACGTCCTTGCCCCCAAGCAGCACCTCGCCGGCGAACTGTGCGCTCGGCACGAACTCATGCATGCGATTGAGCGTGCGGATGAAGGTGGACTTGCCGCACCCGGAAGGCCCGATGAGCGCGGTGACGGTGCCGTGTGCGAACTCGAGACTCACGTCCTCCAGCACAAGACGCTTGCCGAACCAGGCGTGCACGCCCTTGGCCACGAGATCGTTCATCGCGATTTCCTTCCACCCAACCAGCGCGCGAATGCGAAGAGCACGAGCACAAGAACCATGAGGACGAGTGCTCCGGTCCAGGCCCGGGCATATGCCATATCCAAACCGAGCTTGAGCTCGTTGAAGACGTAAAGCGGCAGTGCGGACACAGGCCCGTTGAACATGGAGGTGTTGACGGCGACGGCACCGAAAATGGTGAGGAGGAGCGGCGCCGTCTCACCCGCGATACGTGCCACACCCAGGATGCCGGCTGTGATGAGTCCGGATCGTGCAGTGGGAAGAACAATGCTCGCCACCGTGCGCCATTGCGTGCCCCCGAGCGCGAGGCCGGCCTCCCGCAGGTGTTCAGGCACCAGCTTCAGAACCTCCTCCGCAGTCCGAGCGACTGTCGGCAGCATGAGGATCGCAAGCGCGAGAGCGCCAGCGAAGCCCGAAAAACCCTTCCCCGGCCCCAGCACCCACGCTGAGTAGACGAAGAGGCCAGCCACCACCGACGGCACACCAGACATGGCCTGGGTGAGGAAGCGGATCAATCCGCTGAGGCGCCCACGGATCTCGGTGAGGTACAACGCGGAGAGGATGCCGAGAGGCATCGCAATGATGGTGGCGAAGCCCACAAGCTCGATGGAACCGACGATGGCATGTACCGCACCACCCTGATCAACAGGTCCGGTGGCAGAGGCACTCGTGAGGTCCTGCGTGAAGAAGTTCGGACGCAGCGCTGCTCGCCCGTTGTCGATGACCGTCCACATGATGGAAAGCAACGGCAGCAGCACCAGGATGGAGGCAGCAATGACGAGCGCCTGCACGAAGGCGTCCTGCGCGGCTCGGATGCCACGGCGTCGACCCGCGATGGCTGCGCTGATGGCGGTGGAGTAGACGAGGAACAGGAAGGCAGCCGCCAGACGACCGGAGAATCCGGTGAAACGAAGCGTGAGCAGCATGAGCACGAACGCGCCCACGAGACCTGCCGCCTCTGTACCGACGACGCGGGGCGCTGCCTTCCAAGGTCGCGTGGGGACTGCAGTGGTCGCCATGTCACGCCCCCTTGTTGGTACGGCGCACGATGAAGTTGGCCGCGAGGTTCACGAGCAGCGTGAGGATGAACAGGACGAGTCCGGCGGCCATCAGCCCCTGCACTTCATTGGAGGTGGCCTCGCCGAACTTGTTCACGATCATCGACGCGACGGAACCGCCTGCAGACTGCAGCACACGGAAGTTCACTGCGTAAACGAGGTTCAACACCATGTACACAGCCACCGTCTCACCCAGGGCGCGGCCCAGCCCCAGCATGGTGCCACCGACAACACCGGCCTTCCCATGCGGCAGCACCACCGTTCGCAAGGTGACCCACTTGGTGGCACCGAGGGCATAGGCCGCCTCGATGTGATCGCGGGGAGCCTGCCCGTACACCTCGCGAGCGATTGAGGTGATGATCGGCACGATCATGACGGCGAGCACGAGACTGGCGATGAAAGGAGAGCGGTCGAAGATCGGCACCGGTACCGAGAAGATCGGGATCCACCCGAGGTAGTGATTGATCAATTGCGACCAGTTGATGGCAAGTGGCATGAGCACGAAGAAGCCCCATAACCCGAACACCACAGAGGGGATGGCTGCCATGAGATCGACCAGCAGAGTCATGGGCGTACGAAGCCAATTCGGCGCATAGTGCGTCATGAACAACGCGAGTCCGATCGACACCGGAAGCGCGAAGACAATTGCCATCGCCGATGTGATGAGAGTGCCGACGAGCATGGCACCGATGCCGTAATGGCCGGTCGACATGGTGGCGCCGTCGTCGGGTGTCCAGTTCGCGTCGGTGATGAAGTGCCAACCGAAGGTGGAGAACACGGCATGCGACTTGGCGTAGAGAAACAACGCGATGAGCGCCAACACCACGAGCGAGGTGAGGCCGCCAGCCGTCACCACGGCGCGAAATACACGATCGGAGGTGCGCGGCGTCGTGGTCAGCGCGCGGGGTTGCACTGCGATGTCGGGCATGATCAGGCGTTTTCCGCCAACTGGCTCTTGCTGGGGAGGTCGCCGGTGACGATGTAGGCAATGCGCCGTGCGATGGCCACCGAGTGGTCGGCGAAACGTTCGTAGTAGCGGCTCAGCAAGGTGACATCGATGGCGGCTTCCACGCCATGTGTCCAGGAGGGCGAGA
>JAJXSV010000131.1 GCA_021784375.1 Actinomycetes bacterium
CTCGCCCAGCAGGCCACCGGGCAGCAGACCGAGCAGCAGCGGTCGCAGCACGATCAGGCCGGCAGTAGCTGCAACGGACAACGCGAAGCCGTACTGCCAGGCCAGAAAGGGATCGAGGATGAGCAGAATGGTCACCGTGAGCCACAGCACTGACGCACTTGCCCGTCGCTCACCACTTGCCAACGCGAGCACGCTGATGCCACCCATCATCGCCGCCCGCACCACACTGTGTTGGGGCTGAACGACGGCGACGAAGCCGAGAATGCTCAATGCCACCAAGGCGTGTCGGTGCCGCGAAGGAATGCGGGTTCGTCGCAGCAGCCACATGACCGCGGCGATGACGATGGCAAGATTGGCTCCTGAAACAGCCGTCAGATGGGAGAGCCCACTGACCTTGAGGTCATCGACCAACTGCGGCGACTGCGCCCTGGTATCCCCCAGCACCAATCCGGGCAACAGGCTCGCACCCGCTCTGTCGGGGGCGGCATGCGTGGCCAGTGCCAATCCGTCCCGCACCTGCGTGGCCAGCGTGGTGCCGCGGGAGGCTGCGCGCACCACGCGCAGGGGACCACGCGCATTGATGCGATAGGCCGAGCGACTGGCGATGTCATCAGGCCGCAGCAAGGCCTGACCACGTACCTCCTCGCCCACTGCAAACCCATGCGCTGTCGGTCTCCACTGCAGGCTGGCGGGCGCGGAGAGCCGCCACGTGCGTTCTTCTGACCGCAGTCGCACCACGGTCACGGGAGCCTGCAACAACTGCTGCACTTCGAGGCCACCGTAGCCACGGCTCTCCAGCGGCCGCGGTTCCGCGTTGATGATGACGTCGAATTCCAGAACGCCGGCGTTGTCGACGAATTGCGAGATGGCTGCGGGTGAGGCCGCATCCACGCGCAAGGCGGCGAGCAAGAGGCCACAAGCCGCGGCCATGATCCACAGCGTCGACGGATGGTGGCGTCGGACTGCGAGCAGCGCGGCGCCCGCCAGCAGCAGGAGCTGAGCAATGAGTTGGACCCCCAATGCGGTGTGGAGGCCCAGGGCGGCGCCCAACCAGAGGGCCACGGCAACTGGGAGCAGGCGCAGATCCAGAAGCTTCATGCGATGGTGATGGATCCGGCCAGGTCGGCGTACTTTGCATCGCCGATGCCCGTCACCTTGAGCAGATCACGCAGATTGCTGAAGCGTCCGTGTTGCGTGCGATAGTCGACGATGCGCTCTGCCAGCACGGCTCCGATTCCCGGGAGCGCATCGAGCTGGCTGGCGGTGGCCGAGTTGATGTTTATACGTCCACCGCTGTCGGCCCCCGGGCCGGCACTCACGGCAGCTTCAACGCCACCCCCGACTACCAGTTGTTCCCCATCGACCACGGTGCGTGCAAGATTGATCGACGTGGAGTGCCCCGCTCGCACTCCTCCGGCTGCTGCCACTGCCTCGAAGACTCGTGCGCCCTGCGGGAGGCGCACCACGCCGGGCCGCCGCACCTCACCCACGACGTCAACCAGCACGAATCCGGTCGCCTCCGCCGGCCGCGTGGTGACGCGCGTGACGGGCACACTGTCGCTGTGGGCCGGAGCCGAGAGCCACCAGTAGGCGCCACCGGCAAGCACCAGGAGCAGCGCAATACCGATCAACTGCTTGCTGGTTTCGACGGGGAGCTGCCATTCGATCTGCATGCGAGGCAGGGTCCCCGTCGCCCTCAGGAAGGGCCGCCTCGGCACCACCGCCTGTGCAGAGCAGGCAACCGTGGACGCCTGTGGATCACGCGCCCGCTTGCGGCTCGCCTGGCTCGAAGGCTTCCCCCGGACGCGGAATGGGTGGCATCTTCACATCGGGATTCGCCAACTGGTAGGCGCGGATGGCCTGCGGCAGGGTGGCGTAGGCACGATCTCCGATCAGCTCCATGATCCCCGATGCCTGCAGTTGCGTGCGCAGGTCGTGCTTGAGCCGCGCCAGCGCCACCACCCTTCCCTGCTGCTGCAATTCGACAATCACGTCGCGCAGGGTCTCGGAGGCCGAGTAGTCGATGAGCATGTTGGCCTCGACATTCAGCAGGACCCAACGCGGGTCATAGGTGAGCACGGCACGCGTCAGCCCCACTTGGAAGTCGTGACGGTTGTAGGCGATAAGCGGACCGTCGTAACGGTAGATGAGGAGCCCGGGAATTGTGACGTGATTGGCGTAATCGTCGACGTCGTGGAAACCCGGCAGGCCCACGGCATATCCCTCCACCGCCTCGTGCGGCCGGGCCAGGCTGCCCAGAATCTGCAACGCGGACAGGGCCACCGCCACGCCGATGCCGGGAAGGATTCCCAGCACCGCGGTGCCCAGCGCCGCCACCACGGAAACCGCGAACTCGCTCCTCCGGAAGGCCCACAGGCGTTTGTATTGCGCGATCTCGACCAGTTTGAAGGCGGCCCAGAACACGATCGCCGCCAGCGAGGCGATGGGCAGGTGCTCGAACAGCGGCCCCGCGACAAGTACGGCCAGGGCGATGCCGATGGCCGTGACGACACCCGACAACTGCGATCGCTGTCCGGTACCGCGTCCGATGGCGGTGCGCGAACTTGAGGCGCTGGAGGGATAGCCGCCCACGAAGGCACTCACCACCTGCATGGTGCCCGCGGCCAGCATCTCGCGATTGGCGTTGATCTCCTCGCCCGGCTCGGCGAATCCGCGTGCCACCAGCATCACGTCCGAAAAGGCGAGCAGGGCAATGCCCAGCGCCGCGATAAGCAGGGTCTGCACGGTGGCCGGATCAAGGGTGGGAACGGTGAGGGGAGGCAAGCCCTGCGGGAGGGCACCGAGCTCGATCAGGCCATGCGCCGAGCCGTGGAAGAGGAAGGAGAGCAGCGTCGCCACCGCGACGGCGGTGAGCGCAGCGGGGGCCCGGCTGGTGATGCGTGGCAGCAACAACAGCAGGGCCCATGTCGCGAGCATGGCCCACAATGTCGGCCAGTGAACGGCGCCTGCATGCTTCACGAAGTCGATGATCTGCTGCGGCACGGTGTCGCCGATGCTCCGCGTGCGTGTGGCATGCCCCAGTTGACTGGCGATCATGAGCAGCGCCTCGCCGGTGAGGTAGCCGGTGAGGATGGGGCGGGTGAGCAACTGGGCGACGACACCGGCCTTGAGCAGGGAACCGAGGGCCAGCCACAATCCGACGAAGAGGGTGAGCGTGGCGGTGAGGGCCACGGTCTGCCCTGGATGGGCGCGGATGAGCGGGGCCAGCACCAGTCCTGCCATGAGCGAGACGGTGGCCTCGGGTCCCACGGAGAGCACGCGACTGGTCCCCAACCACGCGTACACCATGAGCGCCACCACCGCCGTGGTGAGGCCGGTGATGGGTGGCAAACCGACGATGCCGCTGTAGGCCAACACCTGGGGCACCATGTACGCGAGCACAGTGAGGCCGGCCAGCGCGTCCAGGCGCAGCCAGGAACGGTCGTAGGCGCGCAGCCAGGCGGGAAGCACACGCTGCGCAAGGCCCACGGCGACCTACCCCTCGGGGACGATGTTCACCAGTTTAGGTGCGCGCACGACGACCGTCTTGACGCTGCGACCCGCCAGCGAGCGCTGCACGTCGGCATCGGCCAGGGCGAGTGCCTGCAGGGCCTCGGCACTGATGTCGGTGGGGACCTCCAACTTGCCACGCACCTTGCCCGAGACCTGCACGATGCAGGTGACGGTGTCGTCGACGAGCAGCGCGGGATCCACCGCGGGCCAGCCGGCCAGCGCCACCGAGGGGGCGTGACCGAGACGAGCCCACATGTCCTCGGCGGTGTACGGGGCCACCAGCGAGAGCATGATGGCGATGGCTTCCACGGCAGCGCGCACGGCGGGATCCGCTGCACCCGCTCCGCTGTCGATGCATTTGCGGGTGGCGTTCACCAGCTCCATGGTTCTGGCCACCGCCACATTGAAGCGGTAGGACTCCACGGCCAACGCAGCATCGTGCAACGCACGAGCCGTGGCGCGGCGCAGTTCGGGATCGCCGGCGGTGGCATCCGCACCGATCGGAGCGCGCACTTCACCCGACAGGCGCCAGGCCCGGGCCAGGAACTTCTTGGAGCCCGCGGCCGAGACGTCGGCCCAGTCGATGTCGTCCTCAGGGGGGCCAGCGAAGACCAGTGCCAGACGGATGGCGTCCACGCCGTGCAGCGCCAGTTCGTCGGAGAGCCGCACCAGATTGCCGCGGCTCTTGCTCATGGCCGAGCCGTCCATCTGCACCATCCCCTGGTTGAGAAGGCGCTCAAACGGCTCGACAGCGTCGACGAGACCCATGTCGTGCATGACCTTGGTGAAGAAGCGCGAGTAGAGCAGATGCAGGATGGCGTGCGTGACACCGCCGACGTACTGGTCCACCGGGAACCACTGACGCACCTTCTCGGGATCGAAGGCCGCCTGCTCGTTCCTGGAATCGATGTAGCGCAGGAAATACCAGGAGGAATCAACGAAGGTGTCCATGGTGTCGGGGTCGCGGCGCGCAGGTTTGCCGCACACGGGACACGGCACATTGGCCCATTCATCTGCGGCGCCCAGTGGAGAGGAACCCTTGGGAGTGAGATCGAGCCCCTGCGCGTCGGGGAGCGTGACCGGCAACTGATCCGCCGGGACCGCTACCTCGCCGCAGTCGGGGCAGTGCACGATGGGGATGGGCGTTCCCCAGTAACGCTGGCGGGAGATGAGCCAGTCGCGCAGGCGGTAGTTCTTGGCCGCCCTGCCCAGGCCGCGCTCCTCCAGCCATGCGGTCATGGTGGCCACCGCTTCCGGCTTGCCCATGCCGTTGAGGAAGTCGCTGTTGATGTGTGCGCCATCGCCGGTGACGGCCACACCGGTCTCGGCGGGGTCCTCCTCGGATTCGATGACATTCACCACGGGCAGGTTGAAGACGCGGGCAAAGTCGAGGTCGCGCTGATCGCCACAGGGCACGGCCATGATGGCGCCGGTGCCGTAATCGGAGAGCACGTAGTCAGCCGCATAGATGGGCAGCCGCTCACCGTTGACAGGATTGATGGCGTAGCGCTCGAGGAAGACGCCCGTCTTGGGCCGATCGGAGGCCAGGCGCTCGATGTCGGTCTCTCCCTTGGCCTTCTCCAGGTAGGCGCGGAATTCCTCCTCGGCTGCCGTTCCCGCGGCCAGTTCGGCTGCCAGGTCGGAATCGACCGCGACCACGAAGAAGGTGGCACCGAACAGCGTGTCCGGACGTGTGGTGTACACGGTGATGGGTTCCTTGCGACCCTCCACCTGGAAGTGCACCTCGGCACCGGACGAGCGCCCGATCCAGTTGCGCTGCATGAGCAGCACCTTCTCGGGCCACTTGCCCTCGAGCTGCTGCATGTCATCGAGCAGGCGATCGGCGTAGTCGGTGATGCGCAGGTACCACTGGGTGAGTTTCTTCTTGGTGACGACGCTGTCGCAGCGCTCGCAGAGACCGTTCACCACCTGCTCGTTGGCGAGCACCGTCTGATCGGTGGGGCACCAATTGACGCTGGAGGCTTTGCGGTAGGCCAGTCCGCGCTTGAACATTTCCAGGAAGAACCATTGGTTCCAGCGGTAGTACTCGGGATCGCAGGTGTTGAGGGTGCGGTCCCAGTCGAAGGAGCATGCGTACCGGCGCATGGAGGCCTTCTGGGTGGCAATGTTCTCGTAGGTCCAGGCGCGCGGGTCGGCGCCGCGCTTGATGGCCGCATTCTCCGCAGGCAGCCCGAAGGCATCCCAGCCGATGGGATGCATGACGTTGAATCCGCGCTGTGCCCAGTAGCGGGCGATGACATCGCCCAGGGCATAGGCCTCGGCGTGCCCCATGTGCAGGTCACCCGAGGGGTAGGGGAACATGTCGAGCACGTAACGCTTGGGCCGCGGATCGTCCGGACGGCCGGACCGGAAGGGGGCGAGTTCGTCCCACACGGGCAGCCACTTGGCCTGAATCGCCTCGAAATCGAAGACGTCGTCAGTCATCGCACTCCTTCCAGCAATGGAACGGCCCGGCTTCCTACCGGAAACCGGGCCGTTGCTCTCTGGTGGAGCTGAGGGGACTCGAACCCCTGACCCCCTGCATGCCATGCAGGTGCGCTACCAGCTGCGCCACAGCCCCTTGAGCGAGGTGAACCATACATGACGCAGTGCAGGATTCAGAAACTCGCGCCCCCTGCTACTTGGCAGCAGCTTCCTCGAGCGGGATCTCGATGTACGGGCAGTCCTTCCAGAGCCGCTCCAGGTCGTAGAAGGCCCGTTCTTCCTCGTGCTGCACGTGCACAA
>JAJXSV010000132.1 GCA_021784375.1 Actinomycetes bacterium
GCTATCGGTGTCCTCGATGCGAAAGACGAAGGTGCCGCCGGTGTGCTTGGCATAGGCCCAGTTGAAGAGCGCCGTGCGCACCATGCCCACATGCGGGTTACCCGTGGGCGAAGGACAGAAGCGAACGCGTACGTCAGACATACAGGCAAGATTAGCGGCGCGCCGTGCAGTGGCGGCGCTGCTCGGGTGGGGCAGGTCTCGACCGGCAGGCGCTCAGGCCCGGTCGCGATGGACGGTTGCGGCCATCTGCACGAAAGCATCCAGCGCAGACGGGTCCACGAGCGCATCGCGGCTCACCGCTACGTCGGCCGGCACTCCCGCGAGGATCCGCTTCACCGGCACCTCGCACTTCTTGCCGTTGAGCGTGCGCGGAACCGAGGGAACGACGATGAAGCGATCAGGCACATGGCGTGGCGAGAGTTGGGCGCGTAGCGCGGCGCGAATCGTGGGCAAAACATGGTCGAGGTCGGTACCGGGCGCCGGCACCACGAAGCACAGCAACTCACCCTCGTCGGGTGCACCAAGCGCCGTGGTGTCGATGACCAGTGCGTCCACGATGCCGGGGAAAGACTCGACGACGGCGTAAAAATCGGCCGTCCCCATGCGAACACCACCGCGGTTCAGCGTGGCGTCGCTACGGCCGTGGATGACAAAGGATCCGCGGGTGGTGCGACGCACCCAGTCGCCGTGGCGCCAGATCCCGGGGAACATGTCGAAGTAGGCATCGTGCATGCGTTGACCGTCTGCGTCGTTCCAGAACGACAATGGCATGGATGGCATGGGAGTGCGCAGCACCAATTCGCCCACCTCCTCCTCGAGATCCGTGCCATCGGGTGCGAATGCGCGCACATCGGCACCGAGCGCCGCGCACGACAACTCCCCCTGCCACACCGGCACATTCGGCGCCGAGCACAGGAAAGCGGTGCAGACATCGGTGCCGCCGGATACCGAGCAGATCTGCAATCCACTGTCGACGTGTGCGGCAAGCCAGGCGAAACCCTCCGGTGACAACGGTGCCCCAGTGGATCCGAAGGCTCGCAGGTGCGAGAGGTCGCCCGCCTCGCGTGGTTCTATGCCGGCGCGCATGCTCGCGTGCACGTACGGTGCGGAGGCTCCGAAGACTGCGACCTGGTGATCGGCGACGACGCGCCACAGCGCACCGAGGTTCGGGAAGGCTGGACTCCCGTCGTAGAGCACCACCACCGCACCCACCATGAGGCCGGACACAAGGTAGTTCCACATCATCCAGCCGGTGGTGGTGAACCAGAGAAAGCCCTCGCCCGGCCGCAGGTCGTGGTGCAGGCGCAGCATCTTCAGATGCTCGAGCACAATGCCACCGTGGCCATGCACGATGCCCTTCGGCAGACCGGTGGTACCCGAGGAGAAGAGCACCCACAGCGGGTGCTCGAACGGCACCTCCTCATAGGCCAAGGGCGCAGGCACGGCCAGCAACTCGTCCCAGTTGTGGCAGCCCTCCCAGCCATCGTCCTCTGCGATGGACGAGACGACAACGGTGGCGCGCAATGTCGGCAAGGCCGAGCGCAACCCGGCGGTACTCCTCCGCAGATCGAAGACACGACCGGCGTAACGGTAGCCGTCGACGGTGATGAGCACGACGGGCTCAAGTTGCGTGAAGCGGTCCTCGATCGCCTTGGGCCCGAAGTCCGGCGAGCACGACGACCACACCGCCCCCAGGCTCGCGACCGCGAGGAAGGCCACCAACGCCTCGAGCGAATTCGGCATCACTGCCACCACTCGATCACCACGGGTGACCCCCAGACGGCGCAGACCCTCGCGCGCGCGGGCCACCAAGTCGCGAAGTTCGTCCCTGGATACGTTCCGCACGACGCCGTCCTCACGGATCGCCCGCACGGCCACGGCTTCGCCGGCAACGGGTACCGCCAGCGCCTGTTCGGCGTAGTTCAAGGTGGCGCCGGGGAACCAGTGGGCATCGGGCATGCGCCGATCTGCAAGTGCACGGTCAGCGCGCGCATGGAAGCGCACCTCCAGCCACTCGGCAGCGAGCATCCAGAAGCTGTTGGGTTCGTCGACACTCCACGCGTGCAACTGCGCGTACTCCGCGAATGCGATGCCCGTGCGCCGCGCGGCGAACGCGCTGAAGGCCGCCATGGCATGGTCATCACGGTGTGGCGTCCACAGGACGGGAGGCGTCACGGGGACGCCGCTGGCGCTCATGATGCGATGAGTGCCTTGGCAGTGGCGTCGAGCAGGGACTTCCCGCGCTGATCCTCCTGGTCCGTGCGCATGGTGCGGGGCAGGAACGAGAAGGCGATGCCGTGCTCCGGCCAGCAGCCGTGGATCGAGCCCCCTGCACCGGTATGCCCGAACGCCGGCGCCACCGACCCGTAGGAACGGATGCTGTCGTCGCGCTCGAAGCCCATCGCCATCACGATGGGCCGGTCGGTGGCGTAGTCGATGCCGGCGAAGCGCGGTGTCCACGCGGCCGCCAGGCCGGCCGGCGAAAGCAGCGCATTGGGTGCATCGACTGCGAGCAGTGTGTCGTAGAACAGCGCCATGGCGTCGGCCGTGGCACGACCACCGCCACCGGCGAACTCGCGGGTGATGTTCCGCGGATCGTTCCAAGGCAGGGCGCGGCCGTTCAACGGCGAGTTGGCATACACGCGTTCGGCGTATGGGTTGTCCGGCTTGAGGAAGACGTTGGTGCGATAGTCGGCGGCGCGGATGGTCTCGCCGCAACGGCTGAGCTCGGAGACCGGAGTACCGATGTAGGCGTCAATCCCATAAGGCTCGCCGATGAGCTGGCGGAAGGCCTGCCCGGAGGTAAGGCCAGTGGCGCCGCGGATGATGGCCTCGGCGAACCAGCCGTAGGTGAGGTAGTGGTAGGCGATGCCCTCGCCGATCGGCACCATGGGGTCAGTCCTGGCCAACAGCGCGAGCATGGCATCAGCGTCGTATATGTCCTCATCACCCGTGAGCCCGGACACGGTGGGCATGCCCGCGCGATGCGACAGGCAGTGCGCCACGGTGAGCGCGGGCCACCGCTGTGCGGGCTCCCAGTACTCCGCCAGCGGTGCGTCGTAGCGCACGAGCCCGCGGTCGGCGAGAACCGCGATTGTGCCCGCTGCCAGTCCCTTGGTGCCGGAGAACACCGGCCACAGGGTTGTGTGGTCAATGGGACGATCGTCGTCGAACGCCCGCCCGGCGACCCGAGAAAACAGCAGCTTTCCGTGCTGGCGCACGGTGAAGGACACCGCCTCGGGTGCATCCGCCTCGATGATGCGCTCGAAGAGTTCGTTGACGGATTCCATGCCTGCAGCAACAACCTCTTGCATGGTGCTCCTTCCGATTCAGGCGACGAAGCTCGGGGTGTCCTCGATGAGTCGCTGTGTGTATGCAGCCTTGGGCGCGGCGAAGAGGTCGACCACAGAGTTCTGCTCGACGATGCGGCCGGACTCCAGCACCGCCACGTCCTGCGCGATGTTGCGCACCAACGCCATATTGTGGGTGACGAATAGCAGGGTGAGTGATCGGGAATCTTGAAGTTGCTGCAGCAACTCAACGATCGACGCTTGTACGGACACATCGAGCGAGCTCGTGATCTCGTCGCAGATGAGCAGTTCCGGACCGACGATGAGTGCACGAGCTATGGCCACGCGCTGACGCTCACCACCCGAGAGTTGGTCGGGATAACGACGGGCGATGTCCGGGCGCAGGGCCGCATCCTTGAGTGCCTGCTGCACCACCGCGTCCGCATCATCAGGCTTCCCACGCAGGCTGCGGTAGCCGGCGAGCAGCGTCTCCTGCACCGAACGGCGCGGATTGATGCTCTCGTAGGGGTTCTGGAAGATGTACTGGATCCGGCGGAGTTGCTCAGTGCTGCGCTGCTGCACGCGCACCGGCAGCACCGCCCCGTCAAAGCTGATGGTGCCGGCACCTGGCGCGCGCAGACCGGCGATGGCACGGGCAAGGGTCGTCTTCCCCGACCCGGACTCCCCCAGCAAGGCCATGCAGCTCCCCTTCTTGAGGTCGAGCTCAACGCCGTGGAGCACGATGTTCGCTCCGTATGAGACATCGAGCCCACGCACAGACATCATGATGGGTGCAGTGGATGACACCTCGGGGATCGGCGGCAGGTCGTATTGCGGTGGTGTGGTGCCAACGTTGAAGCAGCGCACAAAATGACCTGGCCTGGCCCTCTCGAGTTCCGGCATGGTCTGCGCGCATGCCGCGGTGGATATGTCGCAGCGCGGATGGAAGGCACATCCGGTGGGGCGTGCGAACGGCGAGGGCGCGCCACCAGCGATGCCATGTGGACGATGCTTGCCAGTTACGTCGGGGACCGCCGCGATAAGGCGGCGCGAATAGGGGTGCAGCGGCGCGTGCATGACGGCGTTGTTCGGGCCCAACTCGGCGACCTTTCCCGAGTAGAGCACCATCACCTCATCGACCAATCCCGCCACCACTGCCACATCATGCGAGATATACACCGCGGAGACACCGTGCTCCGCGACCAGCCGTCGCACGGTCTCAAGCACGTGACGCTGTGTGGACACATCGAGACCTGTGGTGGGCTCGTCGAGCACGATGAAGTCGGGACGGGCGATGAAAGCCATGGCGATGGTGATCCGCTGCTGCTGCCCGCCCGAAATCTGATGCGGGTAGCGCTCGATGAATGCCGGATCCGTAGGAAGTGCCACCTCCTTCAGCGCCTGTTCGATGGCTGCCGTCGGATCCGGGTGATCGCTGGGCAGACACTCGCGCAATTGCGTGCGCAGGCGCAGCGACGGGTTCAGCGCGCTCGCCGGCGATTGCGGGATGTAGCTGACGACGCGACCGCGCAGGCCGCGCGCCGTGGCCGCGGTGACGCGGTGCTCACCGATGCTGATTGTGCCGCTGTCGATGTGCGTCCCATTGCGCGCGTATCCGAGCAGAGCCAGGCCGATCGTGGTCTTGCCGGAGCCGGACTCCCCCACCAGGCCCAGCAGCCTCCCGGCTGGAATGGTGAAGGAGACGTCGTCGACGATCGCCACGCCAGAGACCGACACGCGTACGACGAGGTTCGAAACTTTGAGTTCGCCGCTCATCCCTGAGCCTGCCGATCTATGCCAGCGCTCGCGCGGGCTAGCGCATCTGTCATGAGGTTCATGCCGATGGTGATGAGTGCGATGGCGAGCACCGGCAGAACCACCGGCCAAGGCTGGATGGTGAAGGCCACGCGATTGTCGTTCAGCATGACACCCCAGTCCGGCTGTGGCTCCTGTACGCCAAGGCCGAGGAATGACAGGCCTGCGATGAGGCCGATGGAATAGGTGAGGCGCAGGCCGAACTCCACCGCAAGTGGCCCGGTGACGTTCGGCAGCACCTCCCGCAGGATGATCGTGCGAGTCTTCATGCCCATTGCTGATGCATTGGATACGAAGTCGCGCTCGGCCACGCTGAGGGCGGCGCCGCGCATAACGCGGGCCACGCGCGGTGCGTGACCGAGAGCGGTGAGGAGCACGATAACGGCGAGGTTGGGTCCGGTGATGGAGATGAAGAGCAGCGCGAGCACCAGCTGCGGGAACGCGAGCATGACATCGCCACTGCGCATGATCGTCTCATCCACGCGACCACGCGCGTAGCCGGCCCAGATGCCGAGCACGACGCCGGCACCGACGCCAAGGACCGTTCCGAGGAGGGCGAGCGTGAGCAGAAGCCATCCGCCCGAAAGGAACTGCGAGAGCACGTCGTGCCCGAGGTAGTCGGTACCGAAGGGGTAGCCCAGGTCGCGTGGCGCAAACGCCATACCCACGAACTTCTGCGGATCATGCGGCGCAAAATGCGGGCCGAGCACCGCCACCAGCGCCACCGCTAGTGACAGCACCAGACCGATGCGCATGCGCCACGTCTCGAGCGCGCGGCGCAGCAGCGACCGTGACTTGGTGGTAGTCGTGCTCATTGGGCCGTCCTCACGCGCGGATTCAGGAGCAAGGTGAGGATGTCCGCCAATAGGTTCACGATGACGTAGAACAACGCGAGGAATACAGCGAGCGCCTGTGCAACCGGGATGTCCCGTGCACGAACCGCCGCAACCACAGCGGAGCCGATGCCAGGAAATGCGAAGAGGTACTCGACGATTATGACGCCGCCGGCCAACCACGCGAATTGCAGGGCCAGCACCTGGATCACAGGCCCCAGGGCGTTGGGCAGCGCGTGCCGGAAGAGCACGGTGCGCTCGGGCAGACCCTTGAGCCTTGCG
>JAJXSV010000133.1 GCA_021784375.1 Actinomycetes bacterium
CGATCTCGGGCGCCAGAGTTTGGTGGGCGCGGTGATCGGTGCGGTGTTGCTCGCGCTCACGCCGGAATGGTTGACCGCGCTCGTCTCCAACCTCGGGCTACCCGATCAAGTCGGGCTCAATCTGCCCAACCTGGTGTACGGCGGGCTGCTGTTATTGACCGTTGGGCTTGCTCCGGGTGGCATTGCGAACATTCGTCGCGCCGGCGCGCGCTGAGCACTACCGCTGGCGTAGGCCGAGGTTTACGTTCACCAAACATGGGGGATGCTCCCCGCCACCTGTTCAGCGTCGCTGGAGGTTCGTCTTGAGATTCATCCGTCCTTTGACCGCACTGGGGTCACTTGCGTTGCTCGCCGGTATGGCGACACCTGCAAGCGGCATGGTGCGCGTTCCGACCGAGACCGGCGTCACTGCGACGACGATCACGCTCGGCACCCACTTGCCTCTGACAGGTCCTGCGTCGCCCGGCTACAAGGATGTCGGGGCGGCCATCAAGGCCTACTTCGACTATGTGAACGCCAATGGCGGCATCAACCGCCGCAAGGTGAACTTCATCGTCAAGGACGACAAGTACGACCCCGCGCAGACCAAGCGCGTGGTGTCGTCGTTGATCCTTCAGGACAAGGTGTTCGCCATCATGAGCGGGCTCGGTACCGCCACCCACTCCACCGTGGTCAAGGACCTCAATCGTCGCGGCATCCCCGATCTCATGGTGCTCTCGGGCTACAGCGGCTTCGCCAATGCCAGCAAGTACCCGGATACCTGGCCCGGTTTCCCGTCGTACATCGCCGAGGCCAAGATCATGTCCAAGTTCATTGCCGACACCGATTCGCTGAAGTCGCTCAAGGCCTGCCTGCTCTACCAGGATGACGACTTCGGCCGTGATGCCGCCAAGGGCTTCGCCATCGGTGGCATGACCTTCGCTGCCAAGGCCGGCTACAACGCGGCCCTGCTTGCCTCTTCGGGCGTCAAGGCGCAGATCGCCGGATTTGCAGCACAGAAGTGCGAACTGGTGGTGGTCTTCGGCGTCACCGCTGCCACTGCCAACGCCATCGGTACCGCCAAGGCCTTGGGCTACAGCCCCACCTGGCTGGCTTCCGCGGTGGGTGCGGACAAGAAGACGCTGGACGATCTCAATGTGCCCAAAGCGCTGCTCACCGGCGTTTACTCGCCCAACCTCTTCCCGGTCGCTGAAGACGCGAGTGACGGTTACATCGCACTCATCAGCAAGATCCTCGGCGCGGCCAACGTTCCGGTGACCTCGTACACCATCGGCGGCGTCAACGATGCCTACCTGGTGGCGCAGGCCATCAAGGCAGCGGGTAAGAAGCTCACACGCAAGGGCCTGATCGCGGCCATGGCCAAGGCGGCCAACTTCAAGACGGCTGCTTTCGTGCCATTCAAGGGCAACACGCATCAGGGCTACAGCGGTTACTACATCGGTCGGTACGGAACCGATCTGGTGCAAAAGCGCGTATCGGCCGGCGTCTACGAGACGGATTCCGGCTCCGGTCCGGTCCAGTTGTCCACCTTCAACCGTCCGGCAGCGCCGGCCAACCTGCTCCCGTGAGGTCATCGATGAAGCGAATCCGAACCCGCAATCGCGTACTCGCTGCCCTGGCGGCGTTGACGCTGGCGGCTGCCGGCGCACTGGCTCCCGCCGCCGCCGGGGTCAAGGAAGGCACCTGCTGGCCCGGCGAGGTGCAGGACCAGTGCAGTGGTGATCTGGGCAACGGCCTCGGCCTCTACGCGCTGCGCTTGCCGATCAACTTCAACGGCACCGTCATCGTGTTCTTCCATGGCATCCGCTTCGGCAGGAACACACCGGTGCCGCAGGCGCTGAAGGCAGCGGGCATCGACTACTCAGGCAACCCCGCCTACAACTCGGTCACGGTGCCCGGTATCGGTGCCACCTGGATTGCCAACGGCAAGCCCGATCTGGCCTCCGGCGGTAGCGAGGCACTGGCCGCGGCCTTGATGGCCAAGGGCTTCGGCGTTGCCGGTGTCGGCGGTGGTGACACGCAGGGCTGGGCAGTACAGGAGGAGTACAACGCGGGCAAGGCGCTCATCGACAAGATGCGGACCGGTTTCGTGTACGGGCTCAAGCGCGTGATGGTGTGGGGCGAGAGCATGGGAACTCTCCCGGCTCTGGCACTCGAGGAGACGGTGCCGCGGGTGAGTGCTGCCTACGTCGAGTGCGCGGTGCCCCCGACGACCACGCAGGCCTTCCAGCAGGCACTGGATGCGTTGTACGTGGTGAAGGTGCTGGGCGGTGTCGATCTCAAGCTCACTTATGACGCGGGACCCGCCGGTCTCATGCAGGCCTACGGCGACCTCAACAAGGTGTTGGGATTCCTCGGTGCCATCAAGGCCGACGCCAACACAGTGACGCCCACGAAACTGCTGGCGCGCAATGTGGTGCTGATGGCCGGGCTGATTGCCGGGCTCCCTGAAGCATCCGCGTCGTACGACGGCATCACCACCGGTGGTCCCCTGCTGGCGTCGCAGCTCAACACCAGCGCCGCCATGGCTGAGAACATCGGTCAGGCAGCGGTACTGGCCACGCTGCTGCGCTTCGACGTCGAATCCCGAATCCGCGTGGCGGGTGGTCTGGCCACCGGCAGCGCCAACTTCACGGACAACGTGAACACGTCGTACACCGACATGCTCACGGACGAGCAGCGCGCGCAGTACGAGACCTTCCTGAACCTCGGGGGTACCGACGTCGTGGACCAGATGCTGGGCGCGCTCGATGCCAGCAAGGGCAATGCAGCATTGCGCTACCCGGCCAATCCGGCCGCGGTGGATGCTGCGAAGAAGGCCTTCCCGTCCTACAGCGGGGTGGCCCGAGTGCCCACCATGCTCGTCGGGTACGAAGTCGATCCCGTGACGCAGGCCGGTTGGGCGCAGCATTACGTCGACAAGTCCGCGGCAGCCGGTGCCGTCACCAAGAAGCACAAGCTGCCGCTTGCGGTGGCCATGTACGCCGCAGCGCCGAGCGATGGCTGGACGGTGCTCGGTGACGCGGCAGCAACGGCTGCGAAGCGCACGAGTGGCATCGGCCACTGCGGTGGCTCCTCGCTGCTCACCGGCGCCCAACATCTGGCGCTGCTCCCGGCCTTCAACTCCTGGCTGTACGCGGGCGACAAGGCGGCGGCGGGCGAGATCGCGGCGCTGCGCGGCACCACCAGCCTGGGCTTCCAGAGTGATCCTGAGTGGGTGCCGGCGGAAGTGAAGTACTGATCCGCACCGTATTGAGGGGTGCCATCCGATGTGGTGGCACCCCTCAAGCGTCTCCAATGTCAGGGATGTGCAAGGACGACCAAGATTCGGTGCACTGTCCGTCTGCATCGGATGCGGGTGCGAGGAAAGGGCTCCCGGGTTGCCTCTGGGGCGACATGCTTGCGACATGAAGAAGCGAGCACTCCTGGTAACCGGCGGCGCCATGGCGGGCCTGGCGGCAACGGTCGCGGTGAACCCCATCGCCCAGTCACTGGCCGCACCCACCACCATCTCGGCCACGCCGGTGGCAGTGACGACCAAGTCGACTGCCGCGGTCACGACTGCGACCAAGACCAAGCGGGCAAGCGGTAATGGCAGCGCGACTCCCATGGCGACTCGCACCATCACTGGCGATGCCGTGCAGGAGCGCTACGGCACGGTGCAGGTGGAGCTCACGGTCAAGGGCAAGACCATCACCAACGTGCAGGTGCTGCAGGTGCCCGGTGGCAGCAACCAGCAGTTCGCGGACTACGCGGTGCCGGTGCTTACGCAGGAGGTGCTGCAGGCCCAGAGCGCCAACGTGAACGTGGTGAGCGGTGCGTCATTCATCTCCGGCGGCTTCCTGCAGTCGGTGGCCAGCGCCATCGCCAAGATGTGAATCGGACTTCCCCACGAGGGCTCATCGCGCAACGCGGTGAGCCCTCGGTCCGTCGCCGATAGCCTTCCCCCGAGCGGCACTGTGGAGGCGTCATGAAACTGCGATCAACACTGGCCGGATTGCCGGCTTACGTTCCGGGCCGTCCTCCAGCGGCGCATGAAGGCCTCACCAGCTACAAGAGCTCCAGCAATGAGAACCCGTACGCGCCCTTGCCGCAGATCGTGGAGGCCGCGCAACGCGCACTGGGCTCGATGAACCGCTACCCGGACATGGCGGTCTCGGCTCTGCACCAAGCGCTCGCGCAGCGCTTCGGCGTCACCAGCAGCAACGTGGCCACGGGCACCGGTTCCGTGGGGCTGCTGCAGCAGTTTGTGCAGGCCACCTGCGATCAGGGCGATGAAGTGATCTTCGCCTGGCGTTCTTTCGAGGCCTACCCCATCTGTGCCGCCGTCAACGCTGCCACTTCGGTTCGCGTGCCGTTGCGGGCGGACGAGTCCCATGATCTGGACGCCATGGCCGCGGCTATCACCCCGCGCACCCGGCTGGTGCTGGTCTGCCAGCCCAACAACCCCACCGGTGTCGGCGCCACCGCCCGCGAACTCGATGCCTTCATCGAACGCGTACCGCGGGATGTCACCATCGTCATCGATGAGGCCTACGTGGAATTCGTTGACGACCCCTCCATGCCCGATGGGCTGGAACGCTTTCACCGCCACGAAAATGTGGCATTGCTTCGCACCTTCTCGAAGGCCTACGGGCTGGCCGGCCTGCGCGTCGGCTATGCCATTGCGCATGACGAACTGGCGCAGGCGCTGCGTTCATGCGCGGTGCCCTTCGGCGTCAGTTCCATCGCGCAGGAGGCGGCACTCGCCGCGCTTGAGGTCGAGGCGGAATTGCAGGAGCGGGTCGCTCGCATCATCCGGGCGCGGGCCGAAGTGATGTCCGCGCTGCGGCAGCAGGGATGGACATTGCCCGACAGCCAGGCCAACTTCGTGTGGTTGCGCTTGGGCAGTGACACGCAGCCTTTTGCGGCCTTCTGCGATGAGCGTGGGTTGGCGGTGCGACCGTATGGTGACGATGGTGTGCGCATCACCGTGGGTGATGCCCCTGCCGACGCGCGTTTCCTCGAGCTGGCTGCGGAGTGGCGCGCCGCGCACCTATAGCGTGCAGGAATCCTCCACAACAGCCCTGACATTGCGGCTGTGGACGGTGCTACAAAGGCTGCATGTTCCTCACCTTCATCGGCGGCGCCGGCACGGTCACTGGTTCCAAGACACTGGTTGAGTTCGACAGGCAGCGCGTGCTCGTCGACTGCGGCCTCTTCCAGGGGGACAGCGACGATCGAGCCCGTAACTGGGAGCAGTTCCCGGTGGATCCCGCATCGATCGATGCGGTCCTGCTCACGCACGCGCATCTGGACCACTGCGGCTACCTGCCGGCGCTGGTTCGTGACGGCTTCCGCGGGCCGGTCTACTGCACGCTTTCCACCGGTGAGCTGGTGGAGATCGTGTTGCGTGACAGCGCGCACCTGCAGGAGGAGGACGCGCAGTGGGCTCGCCAGAAGGGTTTCTCGCGTCACGCCGATCCGCGTCCGCTCTACGACACGGCGGATGCGGAGAAGGCCATCGAGTTGTTGAAGGTGAAGCCCTTCAACCTGGAATTCCAATTGTTCGACGGAGTCTTCGCGGAATTCGAGCCCAGCGGGCACATCCTGGGCTCCTCCGTCTTACGGCTGCGGGAGGCCGGCGCACGACCGCGCACGGTCGTCTTCAGTGGTGACCTGGGGCGGCCCCTGCACCCACTGCTGGTGGCGCCGCATCCACCGGCCGACGCCGATGCCGTCGTCATCGAATCCACCTACGGTGATCGCGTGCACCAGGATGTAGCGGAGGGCATGGAGCTGCTGGCCTCCGCTATCACCCGCACCATCAAGCGTGGCGGCAGTGTGGTCATCCCCGCGTTCGCGGTGGACCGCACCGAGGTGCTGCTCAAGGCCATCAAGGATCTCGAGGACCAACAACGCATCCCCCGCACCAAGGTGTACGTCGACAGCCCCATGGCGCTGGCCACGCTGGCCGTCTATCGGGCGGCCATCGATGCGCAGGAGCCGGAGTTCCGGTCCGAGGTGCTCGCCCATGGCTCCTCCATCCTCGACCTCGCCGAACTGGAGGAGGCGCGCACCCCTCAGGAGTCGATGGCACTGGACCGTGGTGGCCCCAAGATCATCATCTCGGCCTCCGGTATGGCGGCCGGCGGACGCGTTGTGCACCATCTCAAGGCGCTGCTGCCGGACGCCCGCAACTGCGTGATTCTGGTGGGGTTCCAGGCCTTCGGC
>JAJXSV010000134.1 GCA_021784375.1 Actinomycetes bacterium
AAGTTTTCCGTCCGTTTCCGGAACGTTCGTCTTGAGGCGACTCGTCCAACGGTAGTGATCGAACTTCGGCGAGTCAAATCGCGAAATCTTTCAGAACCGAGCAAAATGTGTGCGCGTTTCCGCGTGTTGCATCTTGCATTTACTGCCACCGAGACTGGCCACGGAATCGCTTGGCGATCCGGTCCATTGCTCTCCGTTGGGGCAACGAGGTGGAACCATACGGGGGCAAATCACAGGCGTCAAATTCACCCTTTTTCAACCTCCGTCAGGCGTTGATCCGGACGCCCGCAATGTTCTTCTTGCCTCGGCGTACGACAAGAAACTCGTTGTGAATCAACAGGTTTTCCTCTATGGGTGCGTCACCGTCGCTGATCTTGAGGTTGCTGATGCTGACGCCGCCCTCAGCCACGGTGCGTCGCGCTTCGCCCTTGGATTTGCTCAAGCCGGTGGCCACCAGCAGGTCGATGGCGGAGGGAAGCTGACCCCCGGAACGTGTGGCGTCGTGCAAGCCTGCTTCGGCCAGCGCGGCCGCCAGCGTCTGGCGGTTGATGGCACGCAGTTCTCCACCCCCGAAGAGCGCCACAGCGGCCGCCTCCGCCTGCTCCGCGGCCTCCGCACCGTGGACCAGCGTGGTGACCTCACGGGCCAGCGCTCGCTGCCCCTCGCGGGCCTGCGGGCGTTCGGCCGAGGACACCAGCAGTTGCGCGAGCTCATGGAAGGGACGCAGCGAGAAGGTGTTGAGCAGCTGAGGCAGATCCCGATCATCGGCATTGAGCCAGAATTGGAAGAAGGCGTAGGGGCTGGTGAAGTCCGGGCTCAGCCAGACAGTGCCGGTTTCGGTTTTGCCGAACTTGGTGCCGTCGGCCTTGGTGACGAGCGGCGTGGTCAGGGCGTGCACGGTCACCCCTTCCACGCGGCGGATCAGATCGGCTCCGGCGGTGATGTTGCCCCACTGGTCGGAGCCACCCGTCTGGAGCTTGCAGCCGTAGCGCCGGTAGAGCTCCAGGAAATCAAAGGACTGCAGCAGCTGGTAGCTGAATTCGGTGTAGGAGATGCCAGTGCTGTTGAGCCGGGCCGACACCGCCTCACGATCGAGCATGCGATTGACGCTGAAGTGCTTGCCGATGTCCCGCAGGAAATCGATGGCGGTGACGTCCTTCGTCCAGTCGAAGTTGTTCACCAAAAGGCAGGCGTTGGGTCCCTCGAAGTCGAAGAACTGCTCCAGCTGGGCCTTGATGTGCGATTCCCACTCCCGCACGATGTCCACGGGATTGAGCGTGCGCTCCGATGACGGGCGCGGGTCGCCGATCAGGCCGGTCGAACCGCCCACCAGTGCCAGCGGACGGTGGCCCGCCCGCTGGAAGCGCATCATGGTGACGATCTGCGCCAGATTGCCCATATGGAGTGACGGTGCCGTGGGGTCGAACCCGCAATACATGGTGATGGGCCCTGCCGCCAGCTCCTCGCGGAGTGCGCCGAGGTCGGTGGCGTTGGCCACCAGCTCGCGTTGGACAAGGTCATCGAGTACTGCGGTTCGGGATGGCATGGGACGATTCTTGCAGACCAGGCCCTAGCCCAATGCGGCGCGATCGGCAGCCAGATCGGCGCGTAGTTGCGCCAACTGCTCTCGCACCCGTACCGGCGCGGTGCCGCCGAAGGCATTTCGCGAAGCCAACGACCCCTGCGTGGTGAGGACGGCCCGCACCCCGTGCGTGAGGTGCGGTGAGATGGTGGCGAAGTCGTCGTCGGTGAGGTCCCACAACTCCTTGTGTCGCGCCTCGGCGTAGCGCACGCACGCCCCCGCCACTTCGTGGGCCTCCCGGAAGGGCACCTTCTCGCGCACCAACCACTCCGCGATATCGGTGGCCAGTGCGAAACCTTCGGGGGCAGCAGCGGCCATGCGTTCACGATCGAAGATGAGCGTGGCCACCGAGCCGGTGAGGGCAGGCAGCACGAGCAGCAGGGTGTCGACGGTGTCGAAGACCGGTTCCTTGTCCTCCTGTAGGTCGCGGTTGTAGCCGAAGGGCAATCCCTTGAGCGTCGTGAGCATGCCGGTGAGGTTGCCGACCAGGCGGCCGGCCTTGCCGCGGGTGAGCTCGGCGATGTCCGGGTTCTTCTTCTGCGGCATGATGCTCGAACCCGTGGAGTACCGATCATCGAGCGTGGCCCAACGGAATTCCCGCGACGCCCACAGGCAGATCTCCTCCCCCAGCCGTGACATGTGCAGTGCCGTCATGGAGCAGGTGAAGAGGAATTCGGCGACGAAGTCGCGGTCCGAGGTGGCGTCGATGGAGTTCGGCAGCGCGCCACGGAAACCGAGTTCGCGGGCCACCGCCTCGGGATCGAGACCGAGCGAGGAGCCGGCGAGCGCCCCTGCGCCCATGGGCGAGTAGGCGTTGCGCTCATCCCAGTCCACGAAGCGGCTTACATCCCGGCGCAGGGCGTGAGCGTGCTTGGCCAGTTCGTGGCCGAAGGAGACGGGTTGTGCGTGCTGCAGATGCGTGAAACCGGGGGCCGGTGCATCCACATGGGCCTCAGCCTGCATGACGAGTGCGTCGGCAAGGTCGAGCACGGCGCTGCGGAGGGCGGTGGCCGCATCGCGCAGATAGAGCCGGAAATCGGTGGCCACCTGATCGTTGCGGCTACGCCCTGCGCGCAACTTGCCGCCCAGCTCGGTGCCCAGCTTGTCGAGCAGACCGCGCTCCAGAGCGGAGTGCACATCTTCATCTGACGGGATGGCGGCGAAACTGCCGTCCGCGGCTTCGACGGCCAGTGCCTCGAGCGCCTCGATCATGCGTGCCAGCTCGGCGTCGGTGAGCAGCCCGGCACCGTGGAGGACACGGGCATGGGCGCGGCTCTGCTGCAGGTCGTAGGGCGCCAGACGCCAATCGAATTGCACCGAGCGGCTGAGCTGAGCCATGGCGTCCGAGGGCCCTTCGGCAAAACGGCCACCCCAGAGTCTCGTTGCCTCGCTCACGATCCCACCCTCATCCGTCGGCGCTGCACGAGCGACTCCAACTGTCGTGCCAATTCAAGTCCACCGGCCGCATCCCGGGACACCACCAACACGGTGTCGTCCCCTGCGATGGTGCCGATCACCTCGTGCATCCCCGCGCGATCCAGTGCGGATGCCAGGTAGTGCGCCGCCCCCGGACGGGTGCGCACCACGGCGATGTTGCCCGAGCCATCCACGCCCACAATCACGTCCGTGGCCACGCGCTGCAGTCGCGCCATGGCTTCGGCATCGATCGTGAACACCGGGATGGAGGCCGGATCACCGTCCTCGGGCAAGGCATACACGGACATCCCGTGATCATCCTGAACCTTGGTGGCGCGCAATTCGTCGAGATCCCGCGACAGCGTGGCCTGCGTGACCGCGAACCCTTCCACCGCCAACATGGAACGCAACTCGTCCTGTGTGTGCACGCGGCAGGTGGTGATGATGTCGACGATGCGTTGGTGACGCGCGGCCTTGGAGCGCAGGGACATCACTGCACCGCCTGCAGGGCCTGGCCGAAGGCGATCGCGAAGGAGTCGATGTCGGAACTGGTGATGATGAAGGGCGGGGCCAGACGGATGACGTCGGGCTTCACGGCGTTGATGAGGAACCCGCGGGATCGCATCTCGGCCTCGAGCGCAGCAGCGATCGGAGTGTCGAGCACGATCCCCAGCCACAGACCCATGCCACGCACCGTGAGCACATGCGGCGAAGCGAGGGCAGCGATGGAGGCTTGGAGACGGGCACCCATTTCGCGCACGTTCTGCAACAGGTTCTCACGCTCGATGACGTCAATCACCGCGAGCGCTGCGGCGCAGGACACGGGATTGCCACCGAAGGTGGTGCCGTGATCGCCGGGCCGCAAGGCCGTGCGGGCGGCTCCGGTGACGAGCACGGCGCCGAGTGGCATGCCACCAGCGAGGCCCTTGGCCAGCGTCATGATGTCGGGCGTGATGCCCGCGCTGGTCGAGGCGAACCACTCCCCGGTGCGGCCCATCCCCGACTGCACTTCGTCGACGATGAGCAGGGCGCGATGCTCCAGGGTGAGCGCGCGGGCCGCCTGCAGGAAGCCTGTTGCGGGCGTGACCACGCCGTTCTCGCCCTGCACCGGCTCCGTGATGACCGCCACCACATCGTCGCCCATGGCCGCGGCCAGCGCGTCGGCATTGCCGAATTCCACGAAGCTGACCTCATGGCCGAAAGGCGCGAAGGGCTCGCGCTTGCTGGGATTGCCGGTGACCGCCAACGCGCCCATGGTGCGACCGTGGAAGCCTCCCTGCATGGCCACCACACGCTGCTTGGAGCCATCGGGCGCTACGTGGTAGCCGTATCGGCGCGCAATCTTGAGGGCCGCCTCGTTGGCGGTGGCGCCGTCCTGGGCGAAGAAGACGCTGGCTTCCCAACCGGTGAGCGCGATGAGCCGTTCCGCCAACTCCACGCCCCTGGGATGCACCGCCAGGTTGCTGGTGTGGATGAGCGTGGCCGCCTGCTCGGCGATGGCCCGGGTGAGCGCGGGATGGGTATGGCCGAGTGAACTCACCGCGATACCCGCCAGCAGGTCGATGTAGGTGCGGCCGTCGGCATCCGTGACCTGCAGGCCATGGCCGCTGACAATGGCGAGCGGTGGCGTGCCGTAGTTGTTGAGCATCGCGCGTTCCCAACGCGCCTGCCACTGCGCAGTGGTGGTCATAGCGGACCCACCATGGTGCCGATGCCCTCGTCGGTGAACATCTCCAGCAACATGCCGTGCGGAATGCGGCCGTCGATCACGTGGGCATTGGGAACGCCGCCTTCAACGGCCCGCACACAGGCCTCCATCTTGGGCACCATGCCCGACTCCAAGCTGGGCAGCATGCGACGCAGATGCTCCACATCGATGCGTCGGATGATGGAGGAACGATCGGGCCAGTCCTTGTAGAGCCCCTCCACATCGGTGAGCACCACCAGCTTCTCGGCACCAAGCGCGACGGCAATGGCCGCCGCCGCGGAATCGGCGTTGACGTTGAGCAACTGCCCGCTGCGGTCGTGCGCGACCGTGCTGACGATGGGAATCCAGCCGTCGTTCAGGATCTCGTTCAGGAGTTCCGGCCGCACTTCCACGACATCGCCTACCAGACCGATGTCAGTGAGCGCTCCATCCACCATGACGCCGCGGCGCTCCGCGATCAGCGTATGCGCATCCTCACCCGACGCCCCCACCGCGAAGGAGTCGTTCTCGTTGAGCAATGACACCAGTTCACGCTGTACCTGACCGGTGAGCACCATGCGTACCACGTCCATGACCTCGGGTGTGGTGACGCGGAAACCGCCGACGAACTCGCTCTTGATGTCCAGCCGCTTGAGCATGCTGCTGATCTGCGGCCCGCCACCGTGCACGACCACGGGGCGCAGACCCACCAAGCGCAGGAAGAGGATGTCCTCGGCGAAGGCGCGCTTGAGGTCCTCGTCGATCATGGCGTTGCCGCCGTACTTGATGACGACGGTGGAGCCGTGGAAGCGGCGCAGCCAGGGCAGAGCCTCGGACAGGGTCTGGGCCTTGGCCAGGGCCTCGGCGCGATGGCCGCTCAGGTCTGGATTGGTCATGCCTTCACCTCACGAGCTGTAAGCGGAGTTCTCATGCACGTATTCGGCGGTGAGATCGTTGGTCCAGAGCGTGGCCTCGTCGTCGCCAGCCCGCAGCGAGATGGTGATCGTGACCTGGCGACCCGACATGTCGACGAGGTCGCGGTCATCGCCGGCCATGCCATCCCGGCAGACCCAGATGCCATTGATGGCAACGTCGATCTCATCGGGATCGAACATGGCATCCGTGGTGCCGATGGCCGATAGCACGCGACCCCAGTTGGGGTCCTCGCCGGTGATGGCGCACTTCAACAGGTTGCTGCGCGACACCGCGCGCGCGACATCGATGGCGTCGGCCTCGCTGGCCGCCGACGAGACATGGATGCGGACGTCCTTGTGCGAGCCCTCGGCATCGCTGATGAGTTTCAGGGCCAGCTCTGCGCATACCTGCTCCAGCAGGTCGGCGAATTCGCCCTCCGGAGGGGTGACGCCACTCGCGCCGCTTGCCAGCAAGAGCACGGTGTCGTTGGTGGACATGCAGCCGTCACTGTCGATGCGATCGAAGGAGCGGTTGGTGGCCGAGCGCAGGGCCGCATCCAACTGTTCCGGCGCGAGATCGGAGTCAGTCGTGATGAAGA
>JAJXSV010000135.1 GCA_021784375.1 Actinomycetes bacterium
ATTGAGGCGTTCGAGGGCAAGCTCAGGGGCCTCCTGGCCGATGTGCAGTTCCACGGCCGCCAACGCGTCGCGCACATCCGATCGTTCTCCATCCTGCACCTCGACGCCGAGACCATCATGCGCGCACTCGATCAGCAGGGCTTCGTCGTGGGTTCCGGGTCGGCCTGTGTCCTCGACGGTCGCCCCTCGCATGTGCTCGCTGCCATGGGCCGGATCACGCACGGCAATCTCCGCCTGGCCCTGCCCTGGGACCTCGATCTGGCAGTGCTCGATCGCTTCGCCGAGGCCGTGGCGAACACCGCGCAGGCGTTGCGCGTCGAGGCGGGGGTGGACGACCTGTGAACCTCGATTGCACGGGTCAGCGCTGCCCGCAGCCCATCGTCGAACTGGCCCGGGCCGCCAAGCGCAGTCAGGTCGGGGACGTCATCCGCATCACCACCGATGACCCGGCGGCCGTCATCGACATCCCGGCCTGGTGTCGGATGCGAGCACATCGCTGCGCCATCGCCGTCGAAACCGATGGCGTCGTCACCCACGAGGTGACGCTGCTGCACTGAGCGGTCAGGGACGGCTGCAGTGCAGGTGCGGCAGCACCTCGGCGGCCGCAGGCTCGCCATAGGCGTCCGCGAAGCGTTCCAGGAAGCGGCGCTGCGAGACCTCGTACTCCTGCGGTCCGACCGTCTCGATGGCGTAGGTCGCGAGCAGGGAGCCGATCTGCGCGCAGCGCTCGAGCGTGAGGCCCCATGCGTATCCGCTCAGGAATCCGGCACGGAAGGCGTCACCCACCCCTGTCGGGTCGATGATCCGCTCCTCACGTGGCACCGGCACGTGGACCGGTGCGAAGCGGCGCGACTCGATGCGCGAGCCCTTCGAGCCCAGCGTGGTGATGCGCACGTCCACCCGGTCCAGGATGTCGTCTGCCGACCACCCGGTCTTCTGCTCGATGAGCGAGGCCTCGTATTCGTTGGTGAACAGGAAGCGGGCGCCGTCGACGAGCAGCTTGATCTCGTCGCCCCCCATGCGGGCGAGCTGCTGGCTGGGATCGGCGGCGAAGGCGATGCTCCGGAAGCGGCACTCGTCGGTGTGGCGCAGCATGGCCTCGGGGTCGTTGGGGCCGATGAGCACGAGGTCGAGGCCGCCGAAGCGCTGGGCCACCGGCTGCAACTCGATGTCCCTCGCCTCGACCATGGCGCCGGTGTAGAAGGACGCCAACTGGTTCTGCTCGTTGTCGGTCGTGCAGATGAACCGAGCCGTGTGTCGCAGCTCCGAGATGAGCACGGCGCTGCAATCGACGCCGTGCCGCTCCAGCCAGGACCGGTAGTCGGCGAAGTCCAAACCTGCTGCGCCAACCAGGATCGGGCTGCCGCCGAGGACGCCCATGCCGAAGGCGATGTTGCCGGCAACGCCACCGCGCCGCACCTCGAGCTCGTCGACGAGGAAGGACAACGTGATGTTGTCGAGTGCGCCGTCGACCAGCGAGTCCCGGAAGCGGCCGGGGAAGCGCATGAGGTGATCGGTGGCGATGGAGGCGGATACGGCGATCTTCACCGGTCCAGACTAGGGGCGCAGTACGCTCGCGAGCGTGCTGCCCCATGTCGTCGCCACCCGTTACGTGACGCCGTTGCGTGAAGGCGGTTCGCTGCCCGGCCTGATGGAGGCGGATGACGACGGCCTGTACGTCGTGAAGTTCCGGGGCGCCGGCCAGGGCGTGCGCACGCTCATCGCCGAGGTCATCGCCGGCGGGCTCGCGCGTGGTCTGGGCCTGCCGGTGCCGGACCTGGTGGCCGTGGAACTCGACGCCTGCTTCGCGGCGGGTGAACCCGACGAGGAGATCCAGGAGTTGCTGCGCGCCAGCGCGGGCCTCAACCTCGGCGTCGACTTCCTGCCCGGAGCACTGGATTTCGATCCGGAGCGCTTCCGCATCGATGCGGAACTCGCCGGCCGCGTGGTCTGGTTCGACGCCCTCGTGAACAACGTCGACCGCTCCCATCGCAACCCGAACCTGCTGCACTGGCACGGCCTGCGCCTCATCGACCACGGTGCGACCCTGTCCTTCCACCATCGGTGGGAGACAGCCGCTGCCTTCCCGACGCGCCCCTACGACGCGACCGACCACGCGCTGCTGCCACTCGCGCCCCCGGTACTCGAGGCCGACGCCGAGTTGGCGGGGCGGGTCACCCCCGAGTTGGTTGCCGCAGCGGTGGCGGAGGTGCCGGCCGAGTGGTTGGAACCGGACCCCGCGGTGGGAGATGCAGCGGCGCTGCGCGCTGCCTACATCGCAGCGCTGCTCGACCGCGTGAGCGCCCGCACTTCCTGGCTGCCGGGACTCGTCGCGCAGATACGCGCCTTCGACGGGCGACCGCGGGTGGCTGCCACACCGCGCAACCGCCCGGCGTTCGTCATGGAAGGCCCACGGCTGTGAACCCGCGTCTGTCCTACGAGTATGCGATCGTGCGCGTGGTGCCCGACGTCGCGCGCGGCGAGTTCATCAATGCCGGCGTCCTCCTCTACTCCCGGGAGGCCGCGTACCTGGATGCGCTGATCGACTTGGACGAGCAGCGGCTGCGGGCCCTGGCGCCGGACATCGATGTCGCCGAGGTGCGCCGCTCACTGGCCGCCATCGCGGACTGCATCCCTGCGGAGGGCGAGTCCATCGGCCAGCGGTTCCGCTGGCTCACCATGCCGCGCAGCACCGTCGTGCAGACGTCGCCCATCCACACCGGCACGGCAGTCGAACCGGCGCAGGAACTCCAGCGCATCGCAGACGCCCTGGTTCGCGCCCGGTAACCGTCGCTGGAAACGCCGAGTGGCGACCTCCCGCACGGGGGGTCGCCACTCGTCTTGGTCTCGCTTCTGGCCACGGGCCCAGCCGCGCCCAACGGCCGGGTTGGTCCGGCCTAGCTGAAGGAGTCGCCGCAGGCGCAGGAACTCTGCGCGTTCGGGTTGTCGATGGTGAAGCCCTGCTGCTCGATGGTGTCCGCGAAGTCGATGGTCGCGCCCATCAGGTACGGGATGCTCATGCGGTCGACGACGACGGAGACCCCGCCGAACTCCGCCCGTGCGTCGCCATCGAGTTGGCGATCATCGAAGAACAACTGGTAACGCATGCCCGAGCAACCGCCGGGCTGGACGGCGATGCGCAGCGCCAGGTCGTCGCGACCCTCGGCCTCGATCAGCGCCTTCACCTTGACGGCCGCAGCATCACTCAACTGCACGCCATGGGTGGTCTCGACGGTCATGAACCCTCCTCGGTCGCGGACCATGTCCGCATCACGCGTATTAACGCACACATCCTTGCCGAAATTCCAGCCGACGTGGGCACTTGGACCCTTCGACCCGCGTCGCGCTCAGCCCCAGGTGCGGACGAGCCGCTCGGCGGCGTCCGCCAGGGCCTGCGCGGGCTCCCCCAGGGAACGTGACTCCCCGAACATCTCGCTCACCGAGTAGGCGGCATCCAGTCCCATATCCACCCGTTCGCGGGGCGTGATGACGACGCGGCCCGCGATGGCGATCACGGGGATGCCCCGTTCCTGGGCCCGCCGCGCCACCCCGGAGATGACCTTCCCCTGGAGGGACTGCCAGTCCAGGCTCCCCTCGCCCGTGATCACCAGGTCGACGTCCGTGAGGTCGATGCCGCTCTCGTCCCACACCAGGTCGATGCCCGGCAGTCGGCGCGCACCGAGGCGAAGCAGGGAGAAGCCCAGGCCGCCCGCGGCGCCGGAACCGAGCATCACGGCCGCATCCCGGCCATCGCCGCGACGGCCGCAGGCGTCGGCGAAGGCGGCGAGTGCCGCCTCCAGCTCGGGCAGTTGCTCGTCGCTGGCTCCCTTCTGCGCGGCGAAACCGAACACGGCGCCCCGCGGACCCAGCAAGGGCACGTCCACATCGCTCGCCACCACCACATCCACGCCAGCGAGGCGCGCAAGCGGCCGCCCGAGGTCGACAGCGGTGACCCGGGCAAGCGGCAGGGGCCCTCGATCGAGGGGAACGGGGTCGCCGACTGCGGACACGGCGATCGCCCCCAGGCTGCTCAGCAGCCCGGCCCCGGCATCCGTCACGTTGGTGCCGCCCAGCCCGAGCACCACCCTCCGGGCGCCCGCGTCGAGTGCCGCCAGCAGGAGTTCACCGACGCCGCTCGAGTGGGCGGCCAGGACGTCCAGACCCCGGCTGAGCCCCACGACCTGGGCGGATTCCAGGTATGCGGTGTCCCCCGACAGGGTCCACCGCGCATCCACCACGCCCCCCAGCGAGTGCCTGGCCCTGAGCTCGCGCAGCGGCACCCCATGGGCGAGCGCCATGGCGCGCACGAAACCGGGCCCCCCGTCCGAGAGCGGCTTCAGCTGCAGGTCATGGTTCGGCCGCGCCCGTCGCCAACCGGAGGCGATGGCGAGTGCCACCTCGTCGGCATCGAGGGTGCCCTTGAAGGCGTCGGGGGCGACGAGGATGCGCATCGGCACACGGTATCTGCGAAACTAGGCCCATGCTCACCGAACCAAGCGCGACGCCGCTCGCCCTGCTGCTCATGGGGCGCGACGAGGACCTCCGCAGCGAACGCGGCGTCTCCTGCCCGGGCGAACTGCCGCTCGCCAGTGACCCGGACCTGGTCGAGCGCGCCCACGCGGCCAAGACGAAGCTCGGCGATCGCGTGTTCGTCCTCGGCCACCACTACCAACGGGACGAGGTCATCCAGTTCGCGGATGTCACCGGGGACTCCTTCAAGCTCGCGCAATCGGCGGCGGCCAGGCCGGATGCGGAGTTCATCGTGTTCTGCGGCGTCCACTTCATGGCGGAGTCCGCCGACATCCTCACGTCCGATCGCCAGCAGGTGCTGCTGCCCGACCTGGCCGCCGGTTGCTCCATGGCGGACATGGCGGCGATCGACCAGGTCGAGAAGGCGTGGGCGCACTTCGAGGAACTCGGCATATCCGAGGACATCACACCGATCACCTACATGAACTCGACGGCCGCCATCAAGGCCTTCACCGGTCGCCACGGCGGAACCGTCTGCACGTCCTCGAATGCCGAACGCGCGCTCCACTGGGCACTCGCGGAGCGCCCGAAGGTGTTCTTCCTCCCGGACCAGCACCTCGGTCGCAACACCGCGGTGCTGCAGGCCGGCAAGGCGCTTAGCGACTGCGTCGTCTACGACCCGCACAAGCCCAACGGTGGCCTCACCGATGCGGAACTCCGCAATGCGTCCATGATCCTGTGGCGCGGACACTGCTCGGTGCATGGCAGGTTCACTCCCGACAACGTCCGTGAGGTGCGCGAGCGCATCCCCGGTGTGCGGGTCATCGTCCACCCCGAGTGCCGTCACGACGTCGTGACCGCCGCCGATCTCGTGGGCTCCACCGAGTACATCATCAAGCAGGTGGCAGCCGCTCCCGCGGGCACGGCCTGGGCCATCGGCACCGAGTTGAACCTGGTGCGGAGACTCGCTCAGCAGCACCCGGACCAGCAGATCGTGTACCTGGACAAGACCGTCTGCTACTGCTCGACGATGAATCGCATCGACCTGCCCCACCTGGTGTGGACGCTCGAGCAACTCGTCGACGGTGTGGTCTCGAACCGCATCGTCGTCGACGCCGATGATGCACACTGGGCGCGCGTTGCGCTCGACCAGATGCTCGCACTTCCCGCCGCCCCGACCGCCGACTAGGACAGCCATGACCGAACAGCAGCCAAGCGGCAAGGGCCGCCCCACCCCGAGCCGAGCGGAGGCCGAGGCAGCCCGACGCACCCGGGCCAAGCTCCCCCGGGATTCGAAGGCGGCCCGCAAGGCCATGCGCGTGCGGGAGGGCGCAGAGCGGGCCCAGGCCCGTGCCGCCCTGTACACCGGCGACGAGCGCCTGCTGCCCGCTCGCGACCAGGGGCCGATCCGCAAGCGCCTCCGCCAGTTCATCGACTCACGGCTCTCAACCGGTGAGGTGTTCCTGCCCATCGCGCTGTTGGTCATGTTCGCCGCATTCATCCGGAACAAGACCGTGATCCTGATGGTGAACACCCTCTGGTCGCTGCTGCTCCTGCTCGTGATCGTGGACGCCGTGTACGTCGCGATCCGGGTGAGCCAGATGCTGAAGCGCGAGTTCCCCGACTCGGCTCGGCGCCTGCCGCATATCGGCTACGCGATCGTGCGGTCGCTCACCATGCGCGTCATGCGCCTGCCCAAGCCGCGTTATGCCATCGGCGGCAAGC
>JAJXSV010000136.1 GCA_021784375.1 Actinomycetes bacterium
CGAGGGCCCGTACCACACCAGGTCCCCTGGAGCAGCGGCTTCGAGCGCGACCCGGGTGAGTGCGGCCGCCGGCAACAGCGGGCGACCGGAGGCGACCGCATCCGCGCGTTGCCAAGCCCCCAGCCAATCGGCATCGGTGGGCTTGAGCCGGGAGACGTCGGGAAGGCGCGGCAGTTGGATCGCGGCCGTCGCGAAGGGGTCGATGGTGGAGCGACCCACCGACACGTGCCGCCCCGCGGACTTCACGAAACTGCCGATGCTGCGCGAGAGCGCGAAGCGGCCAACCGTGACCACCACGTCCGCACGCAGCGCGGGATCCGCAACCACCTCCTGGTAGTTCAGGATCGCGGTATGCCCGAGGCGAGCGCCGCTGCCCGGCTCTGCCAGCACCGGCCACTGCAGGGCCTCCGCGAAGGCCACCACGTCGGCCGCCTGCGAAGGATCCGAGCAGATGACCGCACCCTTGGGCGTGGCCCCCCCGCTCGGCCAGATGCCCGACCAGTTGCCGCGCGGCACCTCGGCCGAGTGGCGCGGAGCGGCGACGGTGGGGAGTCCGGCGAGCCAGGAGGCATCGCCGTCGCCGGGGACGAGCGGCTCGGCGAAGGGAAGGTTGATGTGAACCGCCCCCGGCGCCGTCGTGGCATTGCCGTGTGCTGCGGCCACCGCGTCCGCGATGAGCCCGCGCCAGTGCGCGTCCGGCTGCCCACCTGCCACCGCAGCGGCAATCGACTTGAGCACCGCCACCCCGAAGATCTCCCGTTGGTCGATCGTCTGGTTGGCACCTTTCCCGCGCACCGATGGCGGCCTATCCGCGGTGAGGAGCAGCAACGGCACCCCGGCCTCCGTCGCCTCGAAGGCGGCGGCATGGAAATGGGCGGCAGCGGTGCCGGAGGTGCAGACCACCGCAGTGGGTGCAGCCAGGCGCCTCGCCATGCCGAGTGCGAGGAAGGAGGCCGAGCGCTCGTCGACGCGCACATGCAGCCGCAATCGGCCCGCGGAGGCAGCCTGGGCAAGGGCGATCGAGAGTGGTCCGTTGCGCGAGCCGGGCGCCAGCACCACGTCGTCGATGCCGCTTCGGAGCAGGCCGTCCACGAGTGCTCGCGCCTGCGCGGTGCTGGGATTCGTCATGCCACCTTCATCGTTGGTGCTCGGCGCCGACATGCTTCCATGCCCGCAGGAAGCGCGCACGCCAGCGCTCGCGCATGTCGTCGTCGACCAGCCCGGCCGGGTCGAAGCGCTCGGGGCGCTCGCGCCGCACCTGCAACCGCCCGTCGATGATCGTCGGCGGCTGTGTGAGCACGTCCTCCGCGAGCAGGGCGCCGGTGCCAAGCCCGCAGGCGTGCTCCAATTCGGGGAGGCAGCCGGCCAGCCAGAGCCCGCTGGCCAGGCCCACCGACGAATCGAGGCTGCCGGACACGACAACGGGCAGCCGGCAGCGCGCCGCCAGTTCCAGTGCGGGCACGACACCGCCCAGTGGGATCGACTTCAACACGGCGATGTCCGCAACCTCGCGCAGGTCGGCGACTGCCGCCGCGGGGTCGGCGGCCAGGCGGATGCCCTCGTCGACCGCCACCGGCACGTCGAGCTGGCGGCGGATCGCCTGCAGGTCGTCCCGGTCGGCGACGGGCTGCTCGACGTACTCCAGGCCCTCCGCAATGGCATCGAGGACGCCGATGCGGGCAAGCGCCTCCGTGAGCGTCCAGCGCTGATTGGTGTCGATGCGGATGGCGCCGCTCACGCCGGCGTCGTCCAGCGCAGCCCGGATGGCTGCCACGCGCTGCACGTCGTCGTCGAAGTCGACCGCACCGACCTTGGTCTTGATGGTGGTGCAGCCCTGGCCGATCGCCTGCTCCACCAGGTCCCGAGTGGTCAGGGGATCGGTGACGGGGATGATGGCGTTCACCGGGACTGTCGTGCGCAGCAGCATGGGCCATCGCCCGTACGCCTGCTCCAGCGCAGCCGCCAGCCACCGTCCAGCGTGCTCATCGGCATGGTCGGCAAACGGCGCGAACTCACCCCAGCCGCTGGGGCCCTCGATGAGCAGCCCCTCGCGCACGGTCACACCCCGGAATTCACGCTTCAGGGGCAAGGCGAAGACGCGAGCGCCGGCGAGGATCTGCTCCGGCGTCACGGTCGCTTGGGGAATCGGGCGAAGTCGGGTTGACGCTTCTCCTTGTAGGCGTCGCGGCCCTCCTGGGCCTCCTCCGACATGTAGAACAGCAGGGTGGCGTCCCCAGCGAGCTGCTGCACCCCAGCCAGGCCGTCATCGGCCGCGTTGTGGGAGGCCTTGAGCATGCGCAGCGCCAGCGGCGAGTACTCGAGCATCTCGCGGGCGAAGGCGACCGTGGCGATCTCCAACTCCTCGAGCGGGACCACCTCGTTCACCAGGCCCCAGTCGTAGGCCTGGGCGGCGCCGTACTGGCGGCAGGTGAACCACACCTCGCGCGAGCGCTTCTGGCCGATGCTGGCAGCCAGCAGCCCCGAGCCGTAGCCCCCGTCGAAGGAGCCCACGCGGGGACCGGTCTGGCCGAAGCGGGCGTTGTCGGCCGCGATGGTGAGGTCGCACACCACATGCAGGACGTGGCCACCGCCGATCGCGTAGCCCGCGACCATGGCGATGACCGGCTTCGGCGTGCGCCGGATCTGCACCTGGAGATCGAGCACGTTGAGCCGCCCGATGCCCTGCTTGGCCACCTCGTCACCCCCGATGTAGCCGTCATCGCCACGGATCACCTGGTCGCCGCCCGAGCAGAAGGCCCAGTCGCCCTGGCCGGTCAGGATGATGACGCCCACCGACGGGTCATCCCGGGCCGCGTCGAAGGCGTCCTTCAGCTCGATGACCGTCTGGGGCCTGAAGGCGTTGCGCTTGTGCGGGCGGTTGATCGTGATCTTCGCGATCCCGGCCTGGTCGCCGGTGGACAGCTCGTAGCGGATGTCCTGGTAGTCGCCGACACCCTGCCAGGCGCAGCCGGGCCTGATCGAGGAGTGCGCCGGATCCTGCGCCGCGGGCGAGGAGGGCTCCACCACGGGGGGCAGGACGTACCGGGAACGCGTATCCATGGGAGGGATCCTCTCTGTTCACGCCTAGGCTATCCGCCGATGTCCAACCTTGTACTTTCCGTGCGACCCGGCGCAGCCGGTGTGCGCGATGCCATCGCGCGGGTGCGCGAAGCACTCGACGGCGGTCGCTCCGTGGCCCTGCTCCATGGCACGGACGGCCCGCCACTCACGGGCGAGATGACGCCGGAGGGCTGCATCGTCCTCACCACCAGCGGCTCCACCGGAGCTGCCCGGGGCGTCGAGCTCGACCTTCCGGCATTGCAGGCCAGTGCGCGCTTGGCGGAGGAGCACCTGGGCGGTCCGGGACTGTGGCTGACCGCGATGCCGGTGACCGGTGCGGGCGGGCTCAACACCGTGGTGCGCTCCCTGCTGAACGGCCACGAGCCGATGATCTGGGAGGGCGTCTCAGGGGCGGGTCATTTCGACGGCAGTTCCTTCATGCCCTCGCTCCGCGCGCTGCGCAGTGCCGCCGCGACCGCGGGCATGCGTGCGTACACCTCACTCGTCCCCACGCAGATAGCCCGGCTGCTCTCCTTCGCCAACGTCGATGACCTGGCGTCGATCGACGCGCTGCACGAGCTGGCGAAGCTGGATGCGGTGCTCATCGGCGCGGACGCCCTGAGCGACCAGTTGCGCCTGGCCCTGCGGGGATACGGCATCCACTTCGTCACGACGTACGGCGCGACCGAGACCTGCGGCGGATGCGTGTTCGACAATCGCCCCTTCGCCGACACCAGCGTCGACATCGAGGGCGAGGAGCCCGGGCGCATCGTCATCAGCGGACCCACCGTGGCCGCGCGCTACCTCGACGACGCCCCCGAGCTGGCCAACCGGCGCTGGCGTTCCAACGACATCGGGCGCTGGCGACTGGGTCACCTCGAACTCGTGGGTCGGCTCGACGAGGTCGTGAAGGTCGGCGGGGCCGCCCTCGCGCTGCCCCTCATCGCGAGTGCCCTGCGCGTACTCACCGGCTCCGAGGAGATCGCCGTGCTCGCCCGAGATGACGCGGAATGGGGGCATGTGCCGGTCGCCTTCGTCGCTAACTGCGACGTCTCGGATGCGACGCTCCGCCAGTTCGCGGCTGCCGCGGCCGGCCGCACGTCCATCCCACTCGACATCGTCCGCGTCGATCGCATCCCACTGCTGAGCAACGGGAAGCTCGATCGTCAGACCCTGCTCGCCATGGTGAAGTGATGGCCACGACCTCGCAGTGGCTGGCCGCCACCCGACCGCGCACCCTGCCCGCAGCGATCGCCCCCGTGGTCGTCGGCTGGGCGGCGGCCTGGCACGATGCCCATGACCTGGGCATGTCCGGCAGCGTCGCCGTCCTTGCCATGCTCGTCGCGCTGGCACTGCAGGTGGGCGTCAACTACTCGAACGACTACAGCGACGGGGTGCGCGGCACCGATGAGGTTCGGGTCGGCCCGGTGCGACTCGTCGGCCAGAAGCTGGCGCCAGCGGCTCAGGTGAAGGCAGCGGCCTTCGCCATGTTCGGCACGGCGGCCATCGCCGGGATGGGTGTCGTGGCGCTCACAGGCGAATGGCAGATGCTCATCATCGGCGCCCTCGCCATCCTGTCCGCCTGGTTCTACACCGGGGGCAAGAACCCCTACGGCTACCTCGGCCTGGGCGAGGTGTTCGTCTTCGTCTGGTTCGGCCTGGTCGCGGTGCAGGGCACAGTGTTCGTCCTGCTTGGTCGGACGACTGCGCTCGGCTGGCTGTTCGGTGTGGGAGCGGGAGCACTCTCCTGCGCCCTGCTCGTCGCCAACAACCTGCGAGATGTCCCCACCGACATCGCGAGCGGCAAGCGCACCCTCGCAGTCCGGCTCGGCGCATCGCGCACCCGCTGGTTCTACATCGCCCTGATCTGGACCGCGCTGATCGTGCCGTTCATCGCGATCGCCGGCGGCGCGACCCGCTGGTTGGCCCTGGCCTTGCTGGCTGCGGCGAGCGCGCACCGGCCGGGATGGGCGGTCATCCGTGGTGCGAGCGGGCGCGAACTGCTGCCCGTCCTGGCCGCCACCGGTCGCACGCTCCTGGTGTGGGCTGCGAGCATCTCACTCGGCCTCTGGCTGGGATCCCGCTTCTAGCAGTACCCGGGGACGGCCGTCGAACGCCGGAGCGCCCGTCCCGCACGCGTCCCCACGTCCCGGTGCGACGCTGTACGACCGGCGCGCGGTCACCCGGCGTCGTACCAGGTGAAGGCGCGCGAAGTGCGACGCTGTACGACCGGCGCGCGGTCACCCGGCGTCGTACCAGGTGAAGGCGCGCGAAGTGCGACGCTGTACGACCGGCGCGCGGTCACCCGGCGTCGTACCGGCGTCAGTCCTCGTCCTCCTTGCGGGAATCGGCGTCGATACGGGCATTGATGCGGGAGAAAAGGCCGCCCACGGACTTTCCGAGCTGATCCCGTTGCCGGTTGAGCAGCACCAGCGAGAGCACCCCGCTCGCCAAGAAGGCGACGACCGCGAGGGCCACGCCGCGCATGCCGAAGAGGTACAGCACGAAGCCGACGGCGAGCAGCACCGCCAGTCGCAAGGTCGAGTAGCGGATGAATGCGAGCACTATTTCTCGTCCCTTCGATTGCGCCAGTCCCGCAGGCGCTTCCTCCACACCTCGTCCTCGAGGCTGCGCAGGAAGTGCGCGTCGTCATCGGGTGCGTGGAGGGAATCCCGGCGACGACTGCCGAACACGAACCACAGCAGCGTCCCGACGCCTGGCAACAGCATCGTGAGCAGCACCCAGGCATAGCGCGGCAGCACATTCGGATTGCGGGTCATGGCGGCTTCGACGATGAAGTAGAGCCAGACGGCCGCCAGCACGAAGAAGAAGAGCGTCCGCATCAGAGTGACACCCGCCAGTAGCCGCTCGACTGTATGCGCATCCAAATCGACAACTGATCCCACCAACCGGACACAAGCAACACACCCAACAGCACCAGAATGACACCACCGGCCTGTTGAATGCGACGGCGGTACCTCCGCATCCAGCGCAACGCCACCAACGAACGTTCGAAGAACAGGCCGATCACGATGAAGGGCAGGCCGAGTCCGAGGCTGTACAACAGTGAGAGGAGCGCGCCTCGCCACGCGCTCGCCTCGCTGAAGGCGAGCGTCTGCACTGCGGCCAGCGT
>JAJXSV010000137.1 GCA_021784375.1 Actinomycetes bacterium
CGGGGTGGTGCCGGTGTTGGTGACCAGGTAGGTCCAGGTCACGGCGTCACCGGTGAGGATGGTCGGGCCGTCCGCGCCGTTGGTGAGCTTGTTGATGGAAACGGCAGGCGTCGGCGTGACGTTCGGGCTCTTGAGCGGGACGGTCTGGGCTCCGCTCGTCAGGTGGATCGGCATTGCCGCGGGCGCACCACTGGCCGCGATGATGTCACCGGACATCAACTGTGCGTACATGTTGCCTGTGGGACTGGAGTTCGGCAGGCAAGCGACGTGGACGTCTGTGCGGATCACCAGCGACTCACCTGCGGTGAAGTGTTGGACGGTCACGGTGTCGAGCAGTTCGCTCTTCTGCACGAACACGGCGCCCGTGAGTGATGAGGCGTCGGACAAGGTGGCATCCATCCCTGGATCGATCATGGCCGCGTCGGAAGTGTCCGACTCAAGCAGGTCAACGACCGGTGGGTTGTTCAGGCTCACCGAATGCACCTGATCCAGTGCCACACCCTCTTGGCCGGTTGCGTATGCGGTGAAGTCGTACTTCAACTGCAGGGTCTGGTCCCCGGCGAGAACAGTCGCGGTGGTGCTGTCCATCGTGACCTTGGTGAGGAAGGTGACGATGTCATTGCACTTGTAATCGCCGGATTGCAGCGAGGTGACGATGTCGAGGTTGGTCTTGCCCGCGTCATAGGCGCCACCGCCGACGTTGTGGTAGTAGGAGGTCGGCTCCGATGCCACGAACGTCTCGGAGTAGTCGGACGCCGTGGGATAGATGGTCGGCGCCGCCGAAGCCGCTGGCGCCGCGCCCACCAGGACGCCCGATAGCAAGGTCAACGTCGCAGTGACCGAGGCGACGCCCGACTGCCAGCGCCGCGCGCCATTCCAGAAGGGACTTGCCTTGGAAAGCATGTCGTTTCCGTGAATGCTCATGACCCAACCTCCTAGAACGGCCGCGCGACCTGTGAACGTCGTCGCAACGCAGGCACGGGCTTTTGCCCCGCGCCGACCTCCGCTGCAAGTCCACCGAGGACGCGCGGGCGACCGTGAGGGATAGATGGTTGATTAGATGGCCAAGGTACGGCTAGCCACGGCATGCCGTCGGACTGCGCGGGAATATCGCCGATATTGCGCGCTTGGCCCGCCTCGCGGACGCCAGGGCGCGCGGCTATTCAGTAGTGCCGAGGAGACCCGCAGCGCGTGCGGCGCTGATGGCGCCGTCGCGATCGTGCACGCCGAGTGCACGGTAGATCGCCAAGGAGTCCATGCGCACGGTGGAGTCCGAGTAGCCGATTCGAGCGGCAATCTGTCGCATGGTGAGGTTCTGTTCGAGCAGCTCCAGTACCTGACGTTGGCGAGTCGAGAAGTTCAATGCGCTATTGGCAGTCGACGCGGCATTGCCGTTGTTCCCATTGGCGGGATGGCCGTTGAGGAGGCTGGCGTTCCCGGCGAGGTACACAGACAACTGGTCCAGCGCGGGGCCGGCGAACTGCTGCAGGGCGGGGATGGAGACCGGGGCGGCCAGCATGAACACGACGTTCGCGAGCGGGCGAGCCGTGGAACCCAGCAGGCACCAGGCAGCGGCGGGGAGCCCGGTCGATTCGACGTCCGCGCACACCCTGAAGCGCCGGCCGTCGTTCTCGCCCAACTGCGCTTCGATCAGGTCCGCCCAGCGAGCGCGCTCGAGGGCGTCGGCCCAGAACTCCAGTTGCTCCGTGCACGCCGCGCCGGGAGCAAGGATGCTGGGGCGATTGCCGAAGAGCAGGAGCGCGCCCTTCACGCCGATCGGCCACGCGAGCATGGCGACGAGCATGCGCAGGCTGTCGTCCAGCTGGGGGCGCCCCGCGAGGAAGCCGGCATACACGGCAAGCGGTGGTTGTCGTCGGCGATCCACGGCGCGACGGTCCGGCGTGCCGACGTCTGCGCGCTCCGTTTCCAGAGGCATGGGGATTGACGTCGTATCGACTGGCATGCTGGTCATCGACGCCCCCTCCGAGGTCCTTTGGCATCTAGACGAATCCGTCTATTCGATGGTAGCGCCGCGGCGCTCTCAGCGGCAGGGGCAATCCGCCGAAAGCATCAGATTCACCGCCGCGTGCGGGCATCATCGCGGGACCTTGTGCTGTAGTCTGGATCCGGTACCTCGCGAGCGCACTGGGGAAGGTGGAGCTCGAGGAGGTTGCCATGGCATCACCGATCTACATGACCCGTGCGCAGCGTGCCGCCACACGGGGGATTGTCTATGTCCACGACGCTGCCCGCGCCTTCTGCAAGCCCATTGAGTGGGCACTGACCGACGTGCTCGGCGTCGAGGTGTCGCTGCAGTGGACGGGTCAGCCCATCGCTCCGTCGCGCATGCGTGCCGAGTACTCGTGGGCCGCGAGTGCCGGCACCGGCGCTCGCATCGTCAATGCCCTCCGGCAGATCCCCGAACTGCGCTTCGAGGTCACTGAGGAACCCACGGCGAGTACCGAGGGCGAGCGCTTCTCGCACACCCCGAGTTTGGGCGTGTTCCGCGCGCAGATGAGTGCAAACGGCGATGTGCTCGTGAACGAGCAACGGCTGCGCAACGTGCTGGCGGCGGCAACGGAATTGGAGGCCGTGCGAGGCGCGCTCACGCTGCTGCTGGGCAGCGCATGGGACGCCGAACTCGAACCCTTCCGCATGGCGGGCGAAGGCACTGCGGTGCGTTGGCTGCACCGCGTGGGCTGAGGCCTAGAGCGGGATGTTGCTGTGGTGCCCGCGCACCACGGGTGTCCGTCGGATCGCAGCGGCCACGGCCCGGCGTGTGAGCGCCGGCTCCACGAGGTCGTCGACCATCCCCAGATCCACGGCGCGCTGGATGCCGCCCGTGAGTTGCTCGTGCTCCGCCGCCAGTTCGAGTTCGACCTGCTCACGCGTCTCGGGCGGCACGTCGGCCAGCTTGCGACGGTGCAGGATGCGGATGGCCGCCACCGGTCCCATGACCGCCACCTGCGCCTCCGGCCAGGCGAAGACCTTTGTGGCGCCAAGGGATTTCGAGTTCATGGCGACGTACGCGCCACCGAAGGCCTTGCGCGTCACGACCGTCACGCGCGGCACCACGCACTCGGCGAAGGCGTGCAGCAGCTTGGCGCCACGACGGACCACGCCCTCCCACTCCTGGCCGACACCGGGAAGGTACCCGGGCACGTCGACGAGTACCACCAAGGGGATGGCAAAGGCATCGCACATGCGCACGAAGCGTCCAGCCTTCTCGGCAGACGACGAGTCGAGGCAGCCACCGAGGCGCAGGGGATTGTTGGCAACGACGCCGACGGTGCGGCCACCAAGGCGACCGAAGGCGGTGACGATGTTCGGCGCCCACTTCTCGTGCAGTTCCAGCAGTGTGCCCGCGTCGAGGAAGTTCTCGACGAGCGGGTGCACGTCGTAGGCGCGACGCTTGTTCTCCGGCAGGTACTGCGCGAGGTCCACGTCCTTGATGTCGTCGACGTGAAGCGTGCCCTGCTTGCCGATGAGTGTGGTGAGCGTGCGCGCCTTGTCGTAGGCGTGCTGCTCGGAGTCGGCGACGATGTGCACCACGCCTGACCGACGTCCGTGTGGCTCGGCGCCGCCGAGGCGCTCCATATCCACGGCCTCGCCGGTGACCGAGCGCACGACCTCGGGGCCGGTGACGAAGATGCGCCCGTCGGGCGCCAGGATCACGATGTCGGTCAGCGCCGGACCATAGGCCGCCCCGCCGGCCGCAGGACCGACCACGACGGAGATCTGGGGGATGCGCCCGGAAGCGCGTGTCATGGCCGCGAACACGCGGCCCACGGCGTCCAGCGACTCGACACCCTCTCGCAACCGCGCCCCGCCCGAGTGCCAGATCCCGACGACCGGGGAGGAGTCGGCGAGCGCGCGATCGTATGCGGCCTCGATGGCCCGGCAGCCTGCCGCGCCCATGGCGCCGCCCTGGACCGTGGGATCGCTGCAGAAGGTGACGACGTTGTATCCGTTGACCTCGCCGACCGCACTCAGGAAGCCGCTCGTATCCTCGGGCGTGATGGGAGTGAACACGCCGTTGTCGTAGAAGGCGGCCAGTCGCGCCTGCGGAGAACGCGGATCGAGTTCCGTCACCGTCACTGCTCCCTATCTGTAGCCACGTTGTTCAGGATCCGCCCGCATTCCGGTGCATTCGTGAACAACGCTGAAGCTCTCGCGCGGTTGTTCAGGATCCGCCCGCATTCCGGTGCATTCGTGAACAACGGCTGCATGCGCGGGCAGGTTATGCGGTCGTGAAGATGACGGCGACGTCGTGACCGCCGAAGCCGAAGGAGTTGTTCAAGGCTGCCAGGTCACCCGTCGGCAAAGGCCGCGCAGTGTTCACGACGACGTCGATGCCGAGGCCGTCCTCGATGTCGGTGATGTTGATCGTCGGGGGAGCGATGCGGTGGTGCAACGCGAGTATCGAGAAGATCGACTCCATGGCGCCGGCACCGCCGAGCATGTGCCCGGTCATGGACTTGGTGCCCGACACGATGACGTTGGCCGCGTGCGCTCCCAGCCCGGCGCGGATGGCCTTGGCCTCGGCCACGTCGCCCGCAGGTGTCGAGGTGGCGTGCGCATTCACGTGCACGATGTCGGAGGCCGACAGCGACGCATCCGCCAGTGCCGCCTGGATGGCACGCATAGCGCCGCGTCCCTCCGGCTCGGGCTGTGCGATGTCATGGCCATCGGACGTCATACCGGCACCGGCATACACGCCGTAGATGCGGGCCCCGCGGGCCTTCGCGTGCTCCTCGGATTCGAGGACGAGCGAGGCCGCCCCCTCCGCCATGACGAAGCCGTCACGAGACTTGTCATAGGGCCGCGACGCCGTCGCCGGGTCGTCGTTGCGCGTCGACAGCGCGCGCATGACAGCGAAGGAGGCGATGGGCATGGGGTGGATCGGTGCCTCAGTGCCGCCGACGATGACCACGTCCGCGCGCCCGTCTGTGATCATGCGCGCGCCGACGACCACCGCCTCTGCGCCGGATGCGCAAGCGGAGACCGGGCAGTGCACACCCGCGCGCGCGCCGAACTCGAGCCCCACCCAGGCGGCCGGGCCATTGGGCATGAGTTGGGGTACCGCCATCACGGGGACGCGATTCCAGCCCCGTTCGCGCAGCGTGTCGTAGTTGTTGAGCAGGGATGTGACGCCGCCGATGCCCGTGGCATAGGAGACGCCCAGGCGATCGCGGTCGAAGTCGTCACCGAGCCCGGCGTCGGCCCAGGCCTCGCGTGAGGCGATGACCGCGAACTGCTGTGAGCGATCGAGGCGACGGGCCTTCTGCGGTTCCAGCCCCTGCTCGAGCGGCTCCACGACGGCTAGTCCGGCGAAGTGCACCGGGAGGTCCTGCACCCACTCGTAGGGGATGTTCCGGATGCCCGACTTGCCGGCGATCGCGTTCGCCCACGTCTCAGGCGCGGTGCCGCCAAGTGGCGACGTCGCACCGATACCGGTCACAACGACTCTCGTCATGTCTTCACCTTTCTGCCCTGCAATTGCGCGCCTGAGCGCACTTCTTGGGGGCCGTGGCTCGCGCGCACGGCCCCGCCAGGAGTACTACGCGTTGGCCTTGACGAAGTTGACGACGTCAGCGACGGTCTTGAGGTTCTTGAGTTCCGCATCCGGGATCGAGACGCCGAACTTCTCCTCGGCGGCCATCGAGATTTCGACCATGGACAGTGAGTCGACGTCGAGGTCATCGACGAACGACTTGTCCAACTGGACGTCAGCCTCGGCGACGCCAGCGATCTCGTTCACGATCGATCGGAGGGTGTCAAGGATCTCCTGGTCGGTCATGGTGTTTCCTTCCGTGGTTGTACCGGCTGCTCTTGCAGTCGGGGGCTATGGGATGCGGATGACCTGCGCTGCGTATGCGAGGCCGGCTCCGAAGCCGACCGTCAGCGCGAGGTCCCCCGACTTCACCTGCCCGTCGCGCAGCAGCGTATCGAGCGCGAGCGGGATGGAGGCGGCAGATGTGTTGCCCGTCATGATGATGTCGCGCGCGACGACCACCGAGTCGGGGAACTTGAGGCCCCGCACCATGGCATCGGTGATGCGGTTGTTGGCCTGGTGCGGGATGAAGGCCTGGATGTCACCGGGCTGCAGACCCGCCGCAGCGAGGGCGCGGTAGCAGACGTCGACCATGCTGCCGACGGCCCACTTGAACACCT
>JAJXSV010000138.1 GCA_021784375.1 Actinomycetes bacterium
TGAAGAGGTCGGGGCCGCCACCAGCTGCGATTGAGGTCTTCAATTTAGTTGGAAGGACGCCCCACTCCACGGGCAGGTAGTTCACCTTGATGCCTGGGTTCTTGGCCTGGAATTCCTTGATCAGTTTGCGCTCGAAGATGTTGGTGGGCGCATTCACATGCGTCCAATACGTGATGGTTACGGTCTTAGAGGCAGCATTGGCGGGGGCCACCGAAATGGCTCCTGCCGCAATGACGGCAAGAGCTGTGAGCGCCACCACTCGATTTCTGCTCCAGAGTTTGCGCATATACGTCCCTTTCTGAAGAGCTTCAGCCATCTCATCCGCCGCTCGGCGAGAGACAATCGGAGGCGAGATGGCCTTCGAAACATCGGCAGTACGAAGGTAAGTTGCGCAGAAATGCCCGTCAATGGGTTCAGTATTGGACGAAATATCGCGTTGTGAGCGCCAAACGCACCATTGCGCACGCCGAATGTCGTGCGCAGCGCGTCATATCGCCGTAGTTTTCGTTCACTGCTGCACTAATGTCCAAACGCGCTAAGAATGCCGGGAAATGACCAGTTACCTCAGTTCGGATGCCCTCTCGCCGGTCCTGCGGGCACTCTCCGGTGATGCGCGTCGTGCACGAATCTGCAGCCTGCTTCGACAACGGGGCCCGATGACGAGAGCAGAGCTGTCGCGAGCTACAGGCATCGCGAAGTCGTCAATGTCATTGCTGGTCGACCAGTTGGTTGCTTCCGGTGAGGTGACCGTGCGCTTGGCGACTCCTGCCAATCGCAGTCGTAAGGTGCGCGGTCGCCCAGGTGAACTCGTCGAACTGAACGCCAGTTCGGGTGCAGCTATCGGCTTGGAGTTCGGCCACGAACATGTGCGCGGCGTCATTGGCGACATCTCGCACGACATCCTCGCAGAGCGAGAAGTCCACGTCGGTGCAAACTACGACGTGCGCAGCGCTCTGGCTGTTGCACGAGAACTGGTCACGGATCTCCTCCACGCATCACGCGTCACACCAAGTCGCATTCTCGGCATTGGAGTGTCACTGCCACTTTCCGTTGAGGATGCAAGAGTTTCCGCTTTTCCATCGCGCATTCAGTCTCGATGGAAGGAGGTTGATGTTGTCGCGGAGTTGTCCGAGTCCACCGGCTTCGAGGTGGTCATCGAGAACGATGCCAATCTTGCGGCCTACTCCGAACTGCTGTGGGGATCGCAAATCGGCAACTTCCTATACGTGAAGTTGCACAGCGGTGTCGGAGGTGCGATTGTGGTCGACTACCGCGTCGTCGCCGGTCGGCATGGTGGTGCCGGTGAGATCGGGCATCTGTCGCTCGACCCCAATGGGGCCATCTGCCAATGCGGACATCGAGGCTGCCTGGATGCCTATGCGGGCATCTCGTCCATGCTCGCTGAAGCCTCGCGTGCTTTCGGCTACGAGATCAGCTTCCGGGTATTCCTCGGTCTGGTCGATGACGGTGATCCCGTCTGCACGCGCATCCTCGGCGACGCGGCGCTTCGAATCGGGCAGGCCATTGCCATGATTTGTACCATTCTCAATCCCGATGCTGTGGTGCTTGGTGGAGCCCTCACCTGGGCGCACTCCCCAATGTTGGGAGCAATCGTGGCGGCCTTTCAGCGATTCGCGGTTCCAACCACCACCGATGTGAGGATCCTCCACGCAGACTTTGGCAAGTACTCGTCCGCGATGGGTGCGGTGGCCCTTGTCCTGGGTCAGGTGCGACCTACGAAGTGAGGACTGGAATGAACAGAAGGCAAACAGATCGGGAGGTTCGCGGTTTCTGTGACGAAGCGTTCACCCCGGTTTCTGACGCCTTGCAGGCGTTCGCGAGCGACCACGAATTCCACGCGCAACTGAGCATCTACCACCGTGGCCACGAAGTCGTGGACCTATGCATCGGTGAAGTTCAGGCCGACAGCCTCACGGGGGTGTTCTCTGCATCCAAGGGCGTTGGTGGCCTCGTCATGGGGCTGCTGGTGGAGCGGGGGCTACTGAATGTGAATCTGCCGGTGTCCTACTACTGGCCCGAATTCGGTCAGGCCGACAAGGATGACATCCGAGTGGGCGACCTACTCTCCCATCGGGCAGGCCTCGTCGGTGTGCCCGGCGGGCTCACTTGGGATGAACTCCTCGATTCACGCAGAGCTGCTGAGCGACTTGCCCAGCAACGTCCCGCCTGGACTCCCGGCCTGTTCCACGGCTATCACGCGTTCACGATCGGTGTATTCGCTGACGAGCTCTGCCGCCGCATCACCAACAGGTCACTGCAGGCCTTCTACGAGGAAGAGGTCGGCGCGCCCTTCGACATCGACTTCCACATCGGACTGCCTGAAACCGAGGATTCCCGTTACCTGCCAGTCCGGCCTGCTTCCTCGCCTGCTCCGCTGCCAGCTGCACTGCTGGATGACCTTGGGAGTTTCGCCTTCAACAACAATCCAACGCTCACCGACACCGACGGCGAGCTGCTGCCGAACAACGCCGAACTCCGACGCGCTGGGAACACTTCGGTCGGTGGTGTGGCGACCGCAAGAGGCTTGGCCAAGCTCTATGCGTGCACGCTTGGCGGCGGGACTCTGCCCAAACTGTTCTCTGACGCCACCATCGAATGCGTTGGTCAGTTGCGGTCCGCGGGGTTGGATGTGGTCCTCGGGTGCGAGAAGCGCTTCGGCCTCATGTTCCTCAAGCCTGAGCCTTCCGCGCCATTCGGCAGCCATGCCGCGTTCGGGCATGACGGTGCCGGGGGAACACTCGGATTTGCGGATCCCGTGTACGACTTGGCCTTCGGCTACAACGTCTGGCCCATGGTCTCGCCGGGGGGCGCGGACCCGCGTGCCGTCGCGTTGTCACAAGTGGCACGGCGCTGCGTCCGGCGGTTGACTACGTAGTCTGCGTGATCTTGTGCAGGCCCGTCGGCTCGTCGGGGTTCATCCCGCACAGCCTTGCCACGCGTTCCGCCAGCAGTTGGCCGGGGACGATTAGGGGGAAGGGAGCCAGTTCCTCAGACACGGCGGGTGTGTTCACGTGAACTTCAGACGATTGCTGCAGAGCTTCATGCGGCCCGATGGTGAGGATCCGGCAATGTCGCGCGGCCGCCCGCTGCACGAGGTCCTCCAGTCCCGCAGCGATCGGGGAAGCCACTCCAGGCGAGAAACAGGCCACCGGAAGTCCGGAAACCAGCGCAGCAATCGGTCCGTGCACCAGGTCAGCCACGCTTGCTCCCACCGCGTTTATGCCAGATGTCTCCTTGAGTTTCAGGGCACTCTCGCGAGCAACACCGGCGGTGAACCCTCGACCGGTGAGGACAGCTGTGTTCGACCCGCTGAATATCGCGGCTGCTCGCTCGAGATCCCAGGGCAGATCGAGTGTCATCTGCATGATCTCGGGCATCCTGAACAGTTCGGTCATGAGCCCGCTTTGATCACCCAGAACGGCCGCCAGGTAGGCGATTGTCGCGAGTGCGGAGGTGTAGGTCTTGGTTGCAGGAACTGCAACTTCAGGACCCGCTTGGGTAATCAGGGGAAGATCGACCACCCCAGCGAGCGGTGAGCCCGCAACATTGCTGATGCCCACTGTGAAAGCACCCATGGACTTGGCCCAGATCGCTGTCTCAACGATTTCCACCGTCGCACCGGATTGACTGATGGCGATGGCGATCGCCCCGTGAAGTGGCACCCGTGCCCGAAACGCGACAGCCACCGATGGACTGGCACTTGTAGCTATGAGCCCTGCACTGCACGGAAACAGGTATTGCGCGTAATCGGCCACGTGGTCGCTTGTCCCACGCGCAATCAGCAGAACTGAGGTGAATCGACGGTCTCGCAGTTCACGCATTGCCGGCAGCGAATCCGCGAGTGCATCGAGGGTTCTTGCCAGCGCAGCCGGTTGGTCGTCGATCTCCTGGCGCATCACGGAACGGGGTTCGTGCATACGTTCGACTATATCCACGGAGTCACGCACTCGGTTTTGTTCAACGCTGGATGATTGTTGTTGTTGCACGGGAAAGCAAAAGTCAAGGTCGCGTGGGACTGGTACTGCGAGTCGCAATTTCAAGCAGTTCAAGCAGGTGTTGATAGGGGTGTCCGGTTGCGCGGCTCAAGCCAAGCTCACAGGTGCGGTTAGCCGACGCGTAAGCGTCGAAGGAAGAGGTTGCGATCTCTGCCGCCTCCCGCTGCGTGGCAGAACGGGTCAGTTCCGGGTGCAGCATGCCGCGATCACCCGCGAAGGCGCAGCATCCCCAATCATCCGGAATCGTCACCTGCTCGGCAACGAAATTGGCGACACGCGCCAGCACGTCATTCAGACCCAGGTGCGTGGTGGAACAGGTGGGGTGCAGAACAAGCGACTTCACCTTGCGTGGCATAGGTAGGCGACGGAGCAGCACGTCATCGGCGAAGGCAAGTGCGTCGATGACCGTGAACGCCCCGCCTTGGAGCAGAGCCTGCCCGAGCATGTGCTGCAAACCCTCGGTGCAGGATGCAGCATCGGAGACGATCGGAAGGGCACCATGGTCGCTGGCCTCCCACATGGCCTTCGAGACACGCTCCTGCATCGATGAATAGCCGGCCTCCAGACCTTTGGATTTCCATGGCGTTCCACAACATAGTGAAACGATGCCATCCGGTGTCCGCACTTCCACGCCTGCACGTGCGCAGAGGGCCATGAAGGCGTCGCCAACACCAACACCACCTTCTGCCGGCGCGAACATTCTGGAAGTGCAACTGGGGAAGTACACGACGCTGGGATTGTCTGCAGGCACCGGGGTGCGAGTGCTGCCGCCAGCCGGTAGGTCTCGTGACCATTCGGGAATGATGTCCTGCTTGCCTATCCGCCGAGCCGCGCGTGTGGCTGTCGCGGCCAGTGGTGCAAGGTACTTCGCGGATGTGAGGGCGAGGCTGGCCAGAGTGGTCCCGATCGTCCAATGCTCCGCTGCAGTCTGCCAAACCGCCTGCTGCACAGGGCCGACTCTCGCTGTCCGCAACCCTCGCGCAAGCTGCCCAGTATCTATGTGCAAGGGGCAGGAAGTCTGACAGAGACTGTCCACTGCACAGGTATCGACACCGTGGTATTCGTACTCAGCCCTGAGATCCAGGAACAACCGGGTGTCGCCCAGGCTCTCGGCGCTGCGCATCTCCCGGCGCAGGACGATGCGCTGCCTAGGCGTGAGCGTCAGGTCTTTGCTGGGACAGATGGGCTCGCAATATCCACACTCCACGCACTGGTCCACTTCCGCTTCAATGGTGAGTCCCGTCTTGTATTGCGGCTCCTCGGATTCGGCCTCGATGAGCACTCCCGGATTGAGGATGCCCAACGGATCGACGAGGTGCTTGATCTCCCGCATGACTTCGTACAACTCTGTCCCGTACTGATTGCGGACGTAAGGTGCCATCACACGCCCAGTCCCATGCTCCGCCTTGAGCGTTCCACCATGCCCGAGGACCAGATCCACCATTTCGTCCGTAAATGCGTGGTAGCGGTGGAGGCTGGTCGGATCATCGAATTTCTCGTTGAGCATGAAGTGGATGTTGCCGTCTTTGGCGTGACCGAAGATCACACTCCCCTCGTAGCGGTGCTCAAGCAGCAGGTCACTGAGTTCAGTGCACGCTGGAAGCAAGCGTTCGATGGGGACCGCGATATCCTCAAGCAGGGCCGTAGTGCCGGCTGGTCGTGACCCGGCAACGGATGCGTACAAGCCCTTCCGAATATGCCAGTAACTGGCACGCAATCCAGCGTCCACGGTCAGGCGTGACGGAACACAGAGCGGTAGCTCTGCCAACAGGTCACGGCAGTTCTCCAGCCTGCCTGCGAGAGCCTCGGCTTCGAGTTCCTGGAACTCAACCAGCAGTGCTGCATGATTCCGTACTTGCAGTGTGCGCAACTCGGGCGAGGCGCTGGGGTCGCGCTGGGCCACCCGCAGGCTCGTCGCGTCCAAGAGTTCGATCGCGGCGAAGCCAGCAGCAACCAATTGCGGCAAAACGCCGGTGGCAATCGCGAGATCTTCGAAGAGGAGCAGCGCCGTCGCAACGTGCGGCTTCATCGCAATGGTGCTGAAGGTGGCTTCTGCCACAAATGCGAGCGTGCCTTCGCTACCGATCACCAGATGCTCGAGCATGTCGATCGGTAGCGAGAAGTCCACGAAGGAATTCAGGCCGTAGCCCA
>JAJXSV010000139.1 GCA_021784375.1 Actinomycetes bacterium
AACGCAATGTGGTGCAGTTCCTGGGCGAACGACCCGCCAACTGGCATGTCCATGTCGGCGACCTGCAGGATGAACTGCCCAAGCTGGAGGAGTTGCGCGGGAAGGTCGACCGCATCGTCCTCGACATGCTCGCCCCTTGGGAGTGCTTCGATGCCGTCGAAGAGGCGCTGGTGCCCGGTGGCGTGCTCTGCGCCTACATCGCGACGACCACACAGATGTCGAAGTTCGTGGAGATCCTCCGACTGCGGAGGGCCTGGACCGAGCCACGGGCGTGGGAGTCGCTCGTGCGCACATGGCATCTCGAGGGTCTGGCCGTGCGGCCGGACCACCGCATGATCGGCCACACCGGCTTCCTCGTCACCTCACGCAAGCTGGCACCCGGCGTGCACCCGTTCGTCAAGCGCACCAAACCGGCCAAGGGTGCGTACGGCGAGGACTACACGCAGCCCGACGTGGGCCCGGGCACTTCCTGACGTCCGGCCGCCGCGGCGCGGATATTGTTGTTTCATGACCGATCGCGTGACGATGCTCGAGGAACAGGTCGCGCAACTGCGCAAGGACCTGCAGTCCTCCCAGTCCTCGAATGACCGGCTTGCCGTCACCTTGAAGGAAGCACGCGAGCAGCTCATCCAGATCCGTTCGGAGGTGGAGCGCCTCTCGATACCACCGAGCGGTTACGCCACCGTCATCGCCGCACACGATGCCGCGAACATCGACATCTCCTTCCAGGGACGGCAGTTCCGCGTCATCGCCATGCCCGGCATCGAGCTGCGCGAACTTCGGCCCGGACGACAGGTGCGCCTCAACGAATCACAGGTCATCATCGCGGTCGCGGACTGGGAGACCACCGGTGAGGTGGTGACCGTCCGCGAACTGCTGGAGGACGGCCGACGGCTGCTCGTCATGATGCACACGGACGAGGAACGCGTGGTGCGCCTCGCCGAACCGATGTTCGACATCGCGCTGCGCATCGGCGACAGCGTGCTGCTCGACAGCCGCAGCGGATTCGTCTACGACCGCATCGCGAAGGCCGACGTCGAGGATCTCATCCTCGAGGAGGTGCCGGACATCGGCTACGAGCAGATCGGAGGGTTGGCTCCGCAGATCGAAGCCATCCGTGACGCCGTGGAGATGCCGTTCCTGCATCCCGAGCTCTTCATCGAACACGATCTCGCGGCGCCCAAGGGCATCCTCCTGTACGGCCCCCCCGGCTGCGGAAAGACCCTGATCGCCAAAGCCGTCGCGCACTCGCTGGCCGAGCAAGTGGCAGCCCGCACCGGCAGTGTCGGCACCAAGTCCTACTTCCTCAACGTGAAGGGCCCCGAACTCCTCAACAAGTACGTGGGCGAGACCGAACGCCACATCCGGACCATCTTCCATCGGGCACGGGAGAAGGCCAATGACGGCATGCCCGTCATCGTCTTCTTCGACGAGATGGATTCGCTGTTCCGGACCCGCGGGACGGGCGTCAGCAGCGACGTGGAGACGACGATCGTCCCGCAGTTGCTGGCGGAGATCGACGGCGTCGAGCGCCTCTCCAATGTCATCGTCATCGGGGCATCGAACCGTGAGGACATGATCGATCCGGCGATCCTGCGACCGGGCCGGTTGGACGTGAAGATCAAGATCGAGCGCCCCGACGCTGACGCCGCCCGCGACATCATGCGCAAGTACCTGCGCGCCGACATCCCCCTCCATGAGGACGAGGTCGAACTGCACGGCGGTGACCGCGTGGCCACCGCGAACTCGATGATCGACGCCGCCGTCGACTACATGTACTCGCTCGAGGACCACAACCGCTTCCTCGAGGTGACCTACGCGAACGGCGACAAGGAGGTCCTGTACTTCAAGGACTTCAACTCCGGCGCCATGCTCGAGAACATCGTGCGGCGGGCCAAGAAGGCGGCCATCAAGGACCTGCTCGCCGACGCCGGACGCGGCCTCCGCCGCCAGCACCTGATCGACGCCTGCGCCACGGAGTTCCGTGAGAACGAGGACCTGCCCAACACCACCAATCCGGACGATTGGGCCCGCATCTCGGGCAAGAAGGGCGAGCGCATCGTCTTCATCCGCACCCTCATCGACGGGCAGTCGGGGTCCGGCCGCTCCATCGAGTCGAACACCCCCTCGGGACGCTACCTGTGATCTCCTGTCGCCGCGTCATGGGCATCGAGACGGAGTACGGCATCACCCTGCCGGGCTTCTCGGAGGCCAACCCCACGACGCTCTCCACGCACATCGTCCAGGGCTACGCGCGTGCGGTGCTCGACGAGGCGCTGTGGCGAACGCGTTGGGATTACTACACGGAGATGCCACTGCGGGATGCCCGCGGCTTCGACCTCTCGATGGCGGACGCCGATCCCAGCATGCTGACGAACGCCGAGGGCGAGTTCGCGAACATCGTGCTCACGAACGGTGCCCGCCTGTACGTGGACCACGCACACCCCGAGTACTCCGCCCCGGAGACGGTCTCACCCCGGGACGCTGCGCTCTACGACGCGGCCGGCGTGCGCATCATGGAGCGAGCCGCCGCGGCCGTCGGCCCCTTCGGCGACAGGCACTCCATCCAGCTGTACAAGAACAACACGGACAACAAGGGTGCGTCCTACGGCACGCACGAGAACTTCCTGGTGCAGCGGGCCGTCCCCTTCTCGGACCTCATCGCGTACCTCACGCCCTTCTTCATCACCCGGCAGCTGTTCACCGGCAGCGGACGCGTCGGCCTGGGCCAGATCGGCGACACCCCCGGCTACCAGCTCACCCAGCGCGCGGATTACTTCGAGGCGGAGGTGGGGCTGGAGACGACCATGCGTCGCCCCATCATCAACACCCGCGATGAACCGCATGCGGATCCTGCCCAGTGGCGGCGCCTGCACGTCATCACGGGCGACGCGAACGTCTCGCAGTTCGCCACCTGGCTGAAGATGGGGACGCTCGCCACCGTGCTCTCCATGATCGAGAACGGCATCGAGCTTCCCCGCTTCGAGATCGAGGACCCGGTCATCGAGATGCGGGCGGTCTCGCATGACACCAGGATGCAGCGCGGTATCCGTCTCGTGGGTGGCAGCACGGTGACCGCACTCGATGTCCAGCGTGCATACATCGCGGCTGCACAGACGGCGTTGACCGACAACACCGACGCTGAGACGCGCGACATCGTGCGCGAATGGGCACTCGTCATCGAGGACCTCGCGGTCGACCCTGCGCGCTGCGCAGATCGCCTCGACTGGGTGGCCAAGCGCCAGCTCCTGGACGGCTACCGGGTGCGGGAGCAGCTCCCGTGGGATGCCCCGCGCCTGCAGTTGATCGACCTCCAGTACTCCGACGTCCGCGAGGGCAAGGGACTGGGGAACCTCATGACCGCCCGGGGGTCGCTCCGCCGCCTCTTCACGGACGCCGAGATCGAACGGGCCATGGCGGAACCCCCGAGGGAGACGCGCGCCTACTTCCGCGGACAGGTGATCCGGCGCTACCCCAAGCAGATCGCAGCTGCCTCCTGGGATTCCGTGGTGTTCGACCTGCCCGGTTCCACCTCGCTGTCGCGGGTGCCGATCCTGGACCCCCTCCGCGGAACCGCCGAGCTCACCGAGTCCCTGTTCGAGGATTCGCCAACCGCCGCCCGCTTGCTCGACAATCTCACCAAGTGACAAGGAGCAGCCATGGCCAACCGTGAGCAGTCCGAACGATCTGCGGCGTCGCAGAAGCGCGAGGAGCAGGTCGTCGACATCGCCGCGGCCACCGCTATCCGCACCAACGAGTTGGATGCGCTCCTCGATGAGATCGACGGCGTCCTCGAGACCAATGCCGAGGAATTCGTGCGCTCCTACGTGCAAAAGGGTGGCGAGTGACGCACTTCGGCGGCGAGGAGGAACCGCGGCCGCCCCGCGGAGCGCTGCACCGTCGCATCTTCGGCATCGAGACCGAGTACGGCCTCACCTGCGTGGCCCCGGACGGCACGCGCAAGCTCACCCCCGATGATGCGGCGCGCTATCTCTTCCGGGACGTGGTGGCCAAGGCCCGGTCCAGCAATGTGTTCCTCACCAACGGTTCGCGCCTCTACCTCGATGTCGGATCGCACCCCGAATACGCCACCTGCGAGTGCGACGACATCGAGGAGCTCATCGCGCATGAACGTGCGGGAGACGTGATCCTGCACCAGATGTCGGTTGACGCTGAGCAGGCGATGCGGGCCGAGGGCGTGGAGGGCACGCTCTTCCTGTTCAAGAACAACACCGACTCCGCAGGCAATTCCTACGGCTGCCACGAGAACTACCTCATCGCACGCACGGGGGAGTTCGCGGAGATGGCGCGCTTCCTCGTTCCCTTCCTCATCACGCGCCAGCTCATCGTCGGTGCCGGCAAGGTGGTGCAGTCGGGCAATGCCGCCCACTACGCGATCAGCCAGCGCGCGGATCACATGTGGGACGGCGTCTCCTCCGCGACCACCCGGTCACGTCCGATCATCAACACGCGCGACGAGCCGCATGCCGATGCGGAGACCTACCGTCGCCTGCACGTCATCGTCGGTGACTCCTCGATGTCCCAGACGACGGCCCTCTTGAAGGTGGCGAGTACCGCCGCACTGCTGCGGATGCTGGAGGATCGACGACCCCTGCGCGACTTCACCATGGAGAACCCGGTGCGGGCGATCCGCGAGATCGCGTTGGACGCCACCGGCCGCACTCCGGTGAGGCTCGCCAACGGCCTCTCCGCGACGCCCCTCGAGATCCAGTGGGCCTACTACACCGCGGTCACCGCGCACGCCGACGAGACGGGGACGAACATCGGCACGACGGCACGCGCCCTCGACCTATGGCGGCGCACCCTGGTGGCGATCGAGTCGGACCGGCACGCCGACGTGGCCACGGAGATCGACTGGATCATCAAGCGTGCCGTGCTCGATCGAGCGGCGGCACGCAACGGGCTCGATCTCTCCAGCCCTCGGATGGCACAACTCGATCTCGCCTACCACGACATCAGCCCGGCACGGGGCCTCTTCCGCACCATGGAGGCCCGTGGACTGGTTGCGACGGTCGTGGAGGATCGGGCGGTGGGGTGTGGGCTCACGTTGCCGCTGCGGACGACCCGGGCCAAGCTGCGCGGGGACTTCATCGCAGCAGCGATGCGCACACAGACCGAGCACACCGTGGACTGGACGCAGCTGAAGATCGCCGACCACGGCAATCGTTCGGTGATGCTCAAGGACCCGTTCGCATCGGTGGATGCACGGGTGGATCGACTGATCGCGTCCATGGGCTGAGCCCCGGCTTCGCTAGGCTCCCTCCATGCGTATCAAGCCCCTCGTCGCCCTTGGCGCGCTCTCCCTGGCCCTTGCCGCCTGCACTTCCTCCCCGCAGCCGACGCCCACGCCGAGCCGCACCACGCCGACGAGCAGCGCCACCACGTCGACTGCCGACGGCACCGCCTACTCCGTGTCCGGGCCCCTGGGGCAGAAGCCGACGATCGGCATCGCCAAGGGTGCGGGCAACGTCACCCATCTCATCGTCAAGGACATCGTCGCCGGCACCGGAGCCGCCGTGCAGGCGACCGACAACGTCACGGTCAACTACGTCGGCATCGGGGCGCTGTCGCGCAAGCAGTTCGACGCCTCCTGGGATGCCAAGACCACCGCCAGCTTCCCACTGAGCGGGGTGATCCTCGGCTGGCAGCAGGGCCTGGTCGGCATGAAGGTGGGCGGGCGTCGCCTGCTCGTCATCCCCGGAAGCCTGGCCTACGGCGCCAACCCGCCCGCGGGCTCGGGCATCGCGCCCAATGAGACCCTGATCTTCGTCGTCGACCTCGTGTCCATCCCCTGATCCCCACACCCGAGCAAAGGCAGCAGCAGATGAGCAAGCCGTCCATCGACTTCATCGAAGGCCCCGCGCCCACCGAACTCCAGATCACCGACCTCGTGGTCGGTGAGGGTAACGCGGTGGCAGCGGGGGGCACCGTGCTCGTGCACTACGTCGGCGTGGACTTCGAGACCGGCGAACAGTTCGACGCCTCGTGGGACCGCGGCGAGCCCATCCGCTTCCCGTTGCGCGGGTTGATCAAGGCCTGGCAGGACGGTATCCCGGGCATGAAGGTGGGAGGACGTCGCCAGTTGGTCTGCCCGCCTGAGACCGCCTACGGTCCAGGATGCGGCGGCCACC
>JAJXSV010000140.1 GCA_021784375.1 Actinomycetes bacterium
CCATGACGGTGAAGCCGGCCGACACCAAGCTGGCAACGACGCTGCGCATCGAGGAGGGCGAGCGGGTCATCCACCTCAAGCGCCTTCGCCTCATGGACGGTGAGCCCCTCGCCATCATGCGTAATTGGTTGCCCGAGAGCCTGCTCACCACCACCAAGGAGGAGTTGGAGAGCACCGGTCTCTACGAATTGATGCGCCGTCACGGCGTGAACATGCGCATCGCCAACCAGCGCATCGGCGCGGCTTGTGCTTCCATGTCCGAATCTCGATTGCTGTCGGTGAAGCCAGGGTCCGCCCTGCTGGTTATGGAACGCACGGCCTTTGATGACAGCGGCCGCGTGGTGGAGAGTTCATCGCACAAGTACCGCGCGGATTCCTATTCCTTCGAGACCACGTTGGTCGCCCGCTGAAGCCGTGAGTAGAGGGCCGCTTGCAGTCTCGTTGCAAGCGGCCCTCTACTCATCCGCCTGTGCCCCGACCGTCACGCGTCCGGATTGGGAAGCGTGACGTCTCGGACGAAGGCTTCGAGGTCGGCAGTGGCCTGCAGGAACTGCCGCAGTGTGCGCACAGTGGCCCCGTAGGAATCGAATTCCCCAGGTGTCATGCCGTGCTCGTTGTAGGCCTTGTCGAATTCCGGCCCGATCTTGTGCAGTGCCTCCAAGATGGCGGGATCAATGGGCGTGTGAATGCGGTCGGCCGCCTCGATGCCGCTGGCGTTGGCCTTCTCCTGCCAGGAGAAAGGCGGAGAGATGACGACGTCACCACCCATCAGCTCGCTCCAATGCAGGTGGTTGCGGAACGCGGCCACCAGGAGACGCGTGCGGTAGCCGCGATCCCGATACAGGCTGTATGCCTTCTTGAAGGCGGCCACACCTGCCCAGTCACACACGCTGGGATCCACATCGACGGCATTGCGCTCCACGACGGTCTTGAGCCAGTCATCGGTGCGGCCCACCATGATGGTGCACACCGGACCCATGCTCCCGATCTCCAGCCCCTCCGCTTCCCGACGCTTGAGCCCGCGTTCGACGGCTTCGCCGACCGCGATGGCCTGGGCCACGCTGAACGACACCGTGGCGTTGATGCTGACCCCGCGATAGGTCGCCTCCTCGATAGCCACCACACCGGCCGCAGTCACCGGGATCTTGACGATGATGTTCCTCGCCAATCGCGAAAACTCCTCGGCCTGGTCTGCGAGCTTGACCGCGTCACGGTAGTTACGCGGATCGGTCTGGATGGAGAGTCGCCCATTGCGCCCGCCGAACTTCTCGAAGGCCGGTTCCAGCAACTTGGCTGCATCCACGGACATCTTCTTGACCATGGCCCAACCGATGGCATCCTCCGTCGCCAGCGGGTGTGCTGCGCGGTATTCACGGATGTTCTCCGCCCACACCGCGGAGTGCGCCTTCAAGGTGGTGATGGCGATCACCGGATTGCAGGTTGCACCAACTGCACCCCATTGAATGGAGGTGGCGAGTTCCGCGAGATCCGCCGAGTCATTCCAAAGGACGCTCGGCAGGTTCTCCGTCATATCGAGGAAGGGTGACACGGTCATGAGAATTCAGATTCCTAGGACTGCGTAGGGAAGCCGAGGTTGATGCCACCGTGGCTGGGGTCGAGCCAGCGTGAGGTGACGACCTTGCCGCGCGTGAAGAAGTGGAAGCCCTCGACGCCATGCGCATGGGTGTCGCCGAAAAGCGATGCCTTCCAGCCACCGAAGGAGTAGTAGGCGACAGGGACGGGGATGGGCACGTTGATACCGATCATGCCCACCTGCACCTCGTTCTGGAAGCGGCGGGCAGCACCGCCGTCGTTGGTGAAGATGGCCGTGCCATTGCCGTACTCGTGACGGTTGATGAGCTCAACACCCTGGTCGAAGGAGTGGATGCGCACGACCGAGAGCACAGGACCGAAGATCTCATCGGTGTAGATGGTCATGTCGGTCGTGACGTTGTCGAAGAGTGTGGGGCCCAGCCAGAAACCACCCGGCTCACCGTCGACCACGGGGTTGCGACCGTCGACGACGAGCGTGGCTCCAGCCTTCACGCCGGCCTCCACGTACGACGCCACCTTGTCGCGGTGAACGCCGGTCACGAGCGGGCCCATGTCACAACCACGACGGCCATCACCGGTGCGCAGGCTGGGCATGCGTTCCGCGATCTTCGCCACCAGTTGATCGGCGATGGTGTCCATGGCGAGCACGACGGAGATGGCCATGCAACGCTCGCCGGCGGAACCGAAACCGGCGTTGATGGCCTGATCGGCGGCCAGGTCGAGATCGGCATCCGGCAGCACGAGCATGTGGTTCTTGGCGCCCGCCAATGCCTGTACGCGCTTGCCGTACTTGGTGCCCGTCTCATAGATGTACTTGGCGATCGGCGTGGAACCCACGAAGGAGATGCTCTTCACGTCCGGGTGCTCCAGCAGGCCGTCCACGGCTTCCTTGTCACCATGAACCACGTTGAAGACACCATCCGGGAGGCCGGCTTCCTTCCACATCTGGGCCATGAGCACGCTCGCGGAGGGATCCTTCTCGGAGGGCTTGATGATGACGGTGTTGCCCGCGGCGATGGCCACCGGGAAGAACCACATCGGCACCATGGCCGGGAAATTGAAGGGGCTGATGATGCCGACGACACCCAGCGGCTGACGGATCGAGTACACATCGATACCGGTGGACACCTGCTCGGAGAAGCCGCCCTTCAGCAGGTGGCCCAAGCCGCATGCGAACTCCACGACCTCCTGGCCACGCGTCACCTCACCGAGTGCGTCGGACAACACCTTGCCGTGCTCCGCCGTGATGAGTGCGGCCACCTCGCCCTTGCGGGCATTGAGGATCTCGCGGAAAGCGAACAGGACCTGCGTGCGCTTGGTAAGCGAGGTGTCTCGCCAGGCCGGGAATGCGGCTTTGGCCGCTGCCACGGCCTCTTCGAGCGTGGCCCGTGAGGCGAAGTCCACCTGCGCGGACACCTTGCCGGTGGCGGGGTCGTACACGTCACCGGAGCGTTCCGCGGTACCGGTCCATTCGGCGCCGTTGATCCAATGCGTAATCCGTGCCGTCATTGCTGCTCCTTGATCGTGTTCTTCCTCCACAGCAGACGCTGCTTCGACTTGCCTTCCATGAGTTCCTTGCGGGCCTCGTCCACGCCGGGCCGGTGGCTTACCTGCGGCACGCCGACCTCCCAGAACGAACCGCCCTCGCTCCACCGGTGCTTGGCCACTTCGACCACGACCACATGCACACCGTGGCTGCCCTTGGTGGAGCGCAGCACCTGACGCAATTCATCAAGTGTGCTCACGCTATGAGCTTGCGCGCCCATGCCCGTGGCGATGGCCGCAAAATCGATGCGCGGCGGGGTCGGATGATCGACGTCCGCAAGCATGGTCTTGAACGACGCCGCGCCATGCCCCAACTGCAGTCGCTCGATGACGTTGAAGCCACCGTTGTCACAGACGATGAAGGTGACATCAGTGCCCGTGAGTGCGGCGCTGTACACGTCCATCGGCAACATCATGAAGGAGCCGTCACCGCCCATGGTGTACACAGTGCTGCCGGGTACGGAGGCGGCTCGCTCCATGGCCGCACCCCAGCCTCCGCTGTATTCGTACCCCATGCAGGAGAAGCCGTATTCGCAATCGAAGGAGGCGATGGACTTGCTCTGCCAATTCATCACCAGTTCGCCAGCCAGTCCGCCGGACGAGGTGAGGACGTAGTCATCGGCTGCGGCGACCTCGTGCACAACGCCGATGACCTGCGCATAGGTGGGCACACCACTCGTGTGCACCTGGCGTTCTGCGATGCCCCGGCGCTGTTCGGCAACCGACACACGAGCGGCATCGAGCCAGGCGGTGGGCGCCATCCAGTCGCCCAGTTCGTGGGCCAACTCCTGCAGGCACTCCCTGGCATCACCGATGACTGGGGTGGCGCCACGTTTCACGGCATCGAAACGGGCAACGTTCACCCCGATGAGTTGCACATCCGGATCTTTGAACACGGAGCCCGATTCGGTGGTGAAGTCCTGCAATCGGGTACCCACAGCGATCACGACATCGGGGTTCCACGCCACGGGCAGGCCTGCGGATTCCGCGAACACACCGATGGGGCCGGCGAACATGGGATCACTCCCGAGCAGCGATGATTTGCCCGCCACCGTTTCCATGACCGGGATGCCGAAGCGTTGCGCAAACGCGGCCAGTTCACCCTCGGCCAGGGAGTAGTGAACGCCCCCACCGGCGACGAGCAGCGGCCGTTGTGCCTGACGCAGCGCGTTGGCAGCGGCGCTCAAGCTGTCACGGGATGCGCGCGGACGGCGGATGCGGTGCACCTGCTCGGCGAAGAATTCGAGCGGAAAATCGAAGGCCATGGCCTGCATGTCCTGCGGCAAGGCAATGGTGACGGGTCCGCAGTCGGCTGGATCCAGCAGGACGCCGATGGCCTGCGGCAGGGTGCTGAGCAGCTGCGAGGGCGAACTGATGCGGTCCCAGTAGCGGCTCACGGGTCGTAGCGCGTCATTGGCGGTGACGGACGGAAGGTTGAAGTGCTCGACCTGTTGCAGCACCGGGTCCGGCTCCCGGGAGACGAAGGTGTCGCCGGGCAGAAGCAGCAGTGGCAGCCGATTGGCCATGGCCGTGCCGGCGGCGGGAACGGTGTTCAAGGCACCAGGTCCGATCGATGTCGTCACCGCCATCACCTGTCGGCGCCGCGCCGCTTTGGCATAGCCGACCGCAGCCAGGGCCATGCCCTCTTCGTTCTGGCCGCGAATAGTGCGGATCTCCGCGCGGTGCTTCTCCAGTGCTTCACCGAGGCCCAGGGCATTGCCATGCCCGAAAATCGCGAAGACGCCCGGAATCAGCGGTTTCACCTTGCCGTCCCGATCGTCCTCGATCTTCTGGGCGATGAGGAAACGGACGAGCGCTTCGGCAACCGTCATGCGCATTGTCGGCACGGAACCTCCACGGAGAATTGAGGGCAATCTACTCGCGATTCCGGGCCAACGTCCAAATGTCTATACATTTGCGACGAACGGTAGTGCGGACGAGCAGGCCGGCTGTTAGCGTCGCTGCATGTCACGAATTGCCGTTACCGGTGCCACTGGATTTGTCGGAAGCAATGTCGCCGAGGTCCTCGCCTCACGGGGCCACGAGGTCATCGGTCTGGTGCGAACCCCTCCCAGGTTGCCCACCCCTTGGCGACCACAGCTCACGGACTTCGGCAGCGCAGACAGCATCGCCGCCGCCATGGGCAGCGTGGACGCAGTGGTGCACTGCGCCATCACCAATGACTTCCACATGCTGATGAACGACCGTCCCAGGGCCTATCAGTCCTTTGTGGGTCTCACCAATCTCGTGACACGAGCGGCCCAGGGAGCGCACCTCGTGTACATCTCCACCGACTGGACCATGGATGGCACTCGCCACCTCACCCCGGAGACGGATTTCGGAAACCCCATCAACATCTACGGCTTCCTCAAGGCCATGGGTGAACAAGTGGTACGGGATCTGGCTCCGGACTCCGGCGCCGTCTGTCGAATCGGTGGCGTGATGGGCGCGCATCGACTGCAGGCGGCAGGACCGCGCTCGCAGGACGTGGGCTTCGGCTATTTCGTCATCTCCCTCGTCCAGGCCCTGCAAGCCGGGCAACGCTTTGCCGTCTGGGGTGGGCCCTACGTCAATGAGGTTGCAACACCCTCCCTGGCCTCGGAGATCGGGGCCGAGGTTGAGCGGGTGATCCTGCGTGGCACCACCGGCAACCTGCACCTCGTCGGCGACGAAGCCGTGGGCCGCATGGAGCTGGCGCGCCTGGTGTGTGATGTCTTCGAACTGGATGCCTCCATGCTCGATGAGATCGACGCCCCCGCGGACCAACGCTTTCCCCAAGCGGTTCCGGTCGACACCTCGCTCAGCAACAGCCTCACCAAGCAGGCGCTGGGATTGGGGGCGACGCCGCTGCGCGAGTTGCTGACGGCGCTGCGACGGGAGTCGGAGTCCGGCATCCTGCAACCGCTCACCATCTGAGCGCAAGCATGATGAGGGGCCCCGCAATGCGGGGCCCCTCATCATGTCTGAGCGAGCTCAGCGGCCGATCTCATGCTTCAGGGCATCGGGCTCCGCGCCGCCAGCCATG
>JAJXSV010000141.1 GCA_021784375.1 Actinomycetes bacterium
ACCGTCGCCCCGCCTTGCGGACGCCCTTTCACGCCGGTCGGCCGACGCGTGCTCCCTGAACATTACACAATCGTTATCGAATTAGGCCCTTAAGCCCTTTACACTTTGACTTGATCCAGTCTATGGGGCAACGGTATGGGACAAAGTGCCGGGACTGGGCGTACATGCATCGACGTTCATACGGGCCGTTGAGCCCTGTGCCCGCACATTCTGTGCACTTTCGGACGGACGCCTGCGATGGCGACGTTCCTCCGTCCGTTCATAGCACCATGTCAAGGAGTTCCACGTGTACTCACGCATGCCGAATACCGATGGCGCCGCCGATCGCGAAGCCACAGCAAGGCAGTTCGACGCAGAGATGCTCCCCGGCTTCCGGGGCCTGAGCGACGGCCACGATGCCCAGAACCACCGCCTATACCTCCTGACCAGCTGGGAGCCCCTGCAGTTGGCGCGCACAATGCGGATGTAGCAACCTGGCCAGCGGATCACACGCGCGCGCCGATCCGCGCCCGGCATCGGCGGCAACATCGACCACACCAACACTGCGTTCAACCACAGCGCCCGCGACCATTGCTTCGACCCCTTCAAGCGGGGTCTGGCACCGTTTGACGCGGGAACGAAGAGGGTTGCCATGACCAAGCGCCCAGGCGATTGCAGGACAGCGGCAAGAAGGCTCAGTGCAGTCCCCCATAGAACTGCATTGAGCCTTGTTGCCGCCTGTCCTGCACGGCGGTCATGGGCGGCGGGAGATCTGACTGGCGGGATACGGGATCCCCTACGCGCGAGCCCCGTTCGTAAGCATTCTGCGCGCCGCCCGCGCGTGGCGCCAGAAACGGTTCAGCAATGTCCTAGCATGCGCAGGTCCGCATGGGTCGACGGGAGAGGCGCCTCGGTGCCCTCGCATGCGTTCGCTGTGCCACGGCAAGTCGACGTTGAGCGCAGCGGGTTTGGTTCGCAGTTCGCTTGGTTTCGGAGCTGCGAGCACGGGCTAGGAGGACAGATGCTGTTGGATGGCCAGACCAAACGGCCGGCATTGCAAGGCACCACCGCCCCCCATCCCGGCGTCGGTGTCGGCGAGTTCCGCAAGCTCCTCGATCAGTTGACGGACGGCGCGTTCGAGGTGGACATCGACGGCTGCCTGGTGTGGATCTCAGACTCCGTGACCGCGATGCTCGGCTGGCGGCCCGTCGACCTGATCGGCACGCCGTACTTCAACTACATGCACCCGGATGACCGCGCGGAGCTGGCCCGCGCCGAGCGCGAGTGCGATTCAGCAGCACCCACACCGCAACTGCGCTGGCTCTGTCGCGATGGGAGCTTCCGCCCGTTGCGCATTCGGGCCACGGCGGTCCGCGATGCCGCGGGGCATGCCGCCGGCTTCATCGGCACCTTCTGCGCTGAGCAGGCCACCCGAGACCTCGACGGCTTCGATGCCTTCGATGCGCGGGGCATCGAACTCATGGAGGCCCAACGGCTGGCCAGGCTCGGTAGCTGGATGATCGACCGCGCCTGGAAGGTCCAGCATTGGTCTGACGAGTTGTACCGCATCTACGGCCTCGACCCTGCAGACGGGACCCCCGATTTCGACGCACTCATGGCAGCACACGACGACCAGATGCGCGCAAACATCGGGGAATTGCTGGCCAATGCGGTAGTCGCAGGCGAACCGTTTGAGGTCTTCTACGACATCACGAGGCGCGATGGCTCGTACCGCCGCCTCTTCGCGCGCGGTGAACCCGTCCGCAATGCACAGGGCGCGATCGTCGGTCTTCGCGGGACCGCGCAGGACATGACGGAGTCGGCTGAGGCTGAGGCTGCACGCCAGCGACGTCTGACCCACCGGGCTGCCTATCTGTCACGCGTCGAACACTCGCTGCGCACCAACCTGTCGGTCGTGCAGGGCTGGATCGAGTTGATCGAAGACGACGACACCATGGATGAGGCAACGCGCCGAAGGGCGCTCTCCACCATCGCCAGGAATGCATCGGCCCTGACGGCACAGGTGGAGGGGCTCATGTCCGAGGCCATGCAAGCCGAACGCGCGCAGGCGGTGGAGCTGGTTCCCTTGGATGTCGCTGCCATGGCGGCCGAACTGGCCGAGGAATATGCCACCCTCTACGGCATGAGCGAGGTTCGCGTCTCGCCCCGTCGCGGCGTGCGCGCCCTGTGCAGCGCGGAACCCCTGGTGACGGTGATCCGCCACCTGCTGGAGAACGCCTTTCACTACGCGGGCGCAGACGGCATCGTCGAGGTCCGCTGCGATCGCAAGCGCACCGGCACGGTGGAATTGTCAGTGCGCGATACCGGACCCGGAATAGCGCCGGAAGTCGAACTGTTCACCGCGTTCTCCAAGGACCCGCACTCGAAGGGCCATGGCCTCGGCCTCCATGTCGTGCAGACCATGGTCGACGCGATGCAGGGGGAAGTCGTCGGGAGGAACCGTGGGGACGGGCGCGGCGCGGAGTTCGTCGTGAGCCTGCGTGCGGACCGCTGAGCGACATTGCCGCGAATCCCCAACGGACATTCCACTCGCGGCGCCGTTGACGCATCCAGTCAATCGGGGGTGGCAAGCCGATAGCCGACGCCGCGCAGCGTCTCGATGAAGTCGACGCAGCCAGCCGCTGCGAGTTTGCGACGGAGGCGACCCACGGTCACCTCGACCACGTGATCATCGCCGAACCAAGGTCCCCATATTTGGTGGAGCAGGGAGACGCGCTCGAAGGCTCGCCTGGGATCCCGCATGAAGACCTCGAGCAATTGGAACTCCAGCTTGGACAGGGCGACGTCCGAACCGGCAACGGTGACCCGTCGACTGCGGAAGTCCAGCCGCACCGGCCCCACCTGCACAGTGCTGGCGGAGTCCTCCTCCGGCTTGGATACGGCACCGCGGACGGCTGCTGCCACTTCGGCGACGAGGATGCGCGGGCTGAAGGGCTTGGTGATGAACGCGCTCGCGCCTAGCTCGAGGCCCAGCACGTGGTCGAACTCGTCAATGCGCGCGGACACGAACAGGATCGGTACGGGCGAGAGGGCACGGATATCGCGACAGAGCTGGTAGCCGGACTCCGCCTTCAGGTTCACATCCAGTGTGACAGCGGAGATCCGCTCAGTCTTCAAGGCCGTGAGTGCCTGGGCGGAGTGGGCCGCCTCAATGGTCTCCCAGCCCGCGCGCGCCAGTGAGGCGGCGATCAGGCTTCGCACATCGGCCTCGTCGTCGACGATGAGTACCTTCCCGAGCCCAGGCTGCTGCTCCCCAGCGACGTTCAAAGCCACCTCGATCTGTCGCTCCTGCGTGAAACTCCTAGCCAACGCTATCCGCACCCCCACTCCTTGCTACGGGCCGGACCCTCACGGTTCGCACGAACCGGGTCGGGCGAGGGTGTCGGTGGCTACCACGCGCCGTGCAGGCTTGGCAGGCTTGACGAAGAGCGAGGCCACGAGGGCGAGCAGCAGCAGCCAGAGGACGATCTTGACGCTCGCCGAGAGCGCGAAGAATGGCACCGCCGAGAACGGGATCGCGGACACCAGGACCGGCACACTGGTCGATGTCACCAGCACGGCCCATCGGTCCTCCACCGGATTTGCATCGCCCTTGGTGCGCACCGCGACACCCTCGGATCGGACCTGCACGCTCATGAGTCTGTGGGAGTAGAGCGCACCGCTGTGCGGTTCGGGCAGCAGCACGACCTGCCCGGGCCGGATCGACGAGGTGGGTCGCATTTGCACCAACTCCAGATCCCCGACCTGCAGGGTGGGCCGCATGCTCCCGGAGACCACGCGCACGACGTGGAAGTGCCCGAGCACGACCGTGACCGCGAAGGCAACTGCGATCACGCTGATGATGATCGACGACAGGCCAAGGAGCACCTGGCCCCCGCTCGCGTCAGGCGTTTCGCCATGGCCGCCCGGAGGGCGCACGCGCGCTCCCGATGCGAGGGTTGGCGTTCCATCCATGCGAGTCCCCGGTCGTCGACGAATCATGACGTGCTGGTCGTGGCGGCCCGGACATCCGAACGGGACACCGCGATGGAGATGGTGTCGGTAGTGACGCCACCGTCAAGGACATCGAGCGGGACGGCGGCGCCGACATCGATGGAGAATGCCGAGACCAACGCGGAGCTGGTCTTGCCGCCCACTGTCTGCATCAGCTGGATGGCAGTGCTCCCGTCCGCGCAGGTGATGGCGTCGAGGTTGCTGAATCCACCTGTGCCGCAGTAGTAGATCCTGGCCACGTTGCCGCCTTTCAGCTGCTGCGTCATGGTGAAGGAGGACACCGCGATGGAGCCCCAGTTTTTCACGTAGAACAAGGAGCCCTTGCCCTTCGCCAGGTTCAGCGAAAGCGCCGACTGGGTGTTGCTGCCGGTCTGTGTTGCCGCGACCACGGACCAATTGGCCGTGACCAGCCCTTCGCCGATCAGGTTGCTGCGCAGACTGCGGATGGAGCTGGAGATGGTCGCAGCCCCTGCGGAGGTCGACAGGGTCGCGACGAAGGAGAGGCAGATTGTGCTCGCGGCAAGCGTCAGCCGATGCCGCGCGCTTCCCTGGCCCATCTGGCCGCCTCTCCTGCCTGCCGTCTGACGAGCGCCGTCCTCTCGGCGCGACTTCGGATGTCTGCCCCAACCGCGCATCAACTGGCACTCGGTTCCAGGCGCTGAGGCAGCACCGCTGGGTAGTCGCCCAGCGCTACCGTCAGGCGGTCGTGTTGGTCGCCGGTCGCTGCGTCTCCGTGAAGGTGTACGTCAGGGCCGCGTTCTGACCCTGCACCGTCGTACTGGGAAGCACACCGTTCACGGTGGTCTCCGTCTGGTCGGGAAGGACCAACTGCACCATGAGGTGCAGGACACCTGTCCCTGCGCCGAGACCGGAACTGCTCAGCGTCCTCGTCCCGTAACTGCCCACCGGGGCAGAGGCAGCCTCGGTGACGGGGAAAGCGCAGGTGCCCGAAGCACTCCAGCCGGCAGCGCACGACTGCACCGTCACTTGGAGCCCCTTCACGGAATCATTCAGCGTCGCGGCCGTGACGGTGTCCGTGATGGCCAGCGTCAGGGACGAGCCGACGATGCTTCCCGTGTTGGCGACATCGACGAAGCGTGTGATCGTGTCGCCGGGAGCCATCGGCGCGACGATCTGGGAGAAGCCGGCGCTGGGCGTGGAGCCGAACTGACCCGCGGCAAGTTCAAGCTTCAGGGTGCCGGTGGAGACCGCCTGCGGCGTCGGGTTGTAGGCCTGTGCATTCAGCGAGGCGAACACGCCCATGCCTGTGGCCACAACCAGCGATGCACCGGTGACGGCTATCGCAGTCATGCGAACTGGCGTAGCGGCTACGGCTGCCCTGAGGCGCATTGGTGTCTCCTATCGTGCCCCGCCCTAGGCGGGAGTCCTGAGCGCACGATGGCAGGTGCAGTTCACCTCAGACACAGCGGAGAAGCACCATTTGCGATCAGGAGGCGCACAGGATGCTCACAAGCGCGACTGCGGCTGCGCATGGCGCAGGCGGTGCTCCATCGCCGGCACCCCTAGATCCGAGCAGGGCCTCACCATTCGCACCCCACTACCCGGTGCTGTGTGGCGCGTCTGTGCCGCACACGCCACGAGGTGCGCCAGCGACTGGGGCCTGCGCCCCGAAGCACGCTACCCGGACCGAAGGCGCTTGTACGCTCAACGCATCGACCTGCACTGGGTCGACAGGGAGCTTCGTGAACATGAAGGCACGCCTGGCGATTGTCGTGGTCACCGGCGTTACCGTTGCTGTCGCTTCCGTCACCCTGATGCAAGTGCGCTCGAAGCGCGAGCAGGACGTCGCGACTCTGCAAGCATCCCTGACCGCCGATGCCGCGTTGCGCGCTGCCGCCCAAGCGCTTCGATCCGGCATCAGGGACGGCAGCGCGGCATGGAATCCCGCCACGCACACTGCCTCGAGCGCAAGGGACTGACCCGAGTTCGGTTGACTCCTAACATGTGGGGCTGCGGCCCTGCTGGAAGGAGCCCGAGATGCCGAGGGCGTATCCGCAAGAGTTCAAGGACGAT